>JAFSVI010000082.1 GCA_017445145.1 Bacteroidaceae bacterium
CCGCGGCGAGTTACGTAACTCGCCGCGGGGCGTTTGCCTTATCGCCGGGGCGTTGTGTCGGCGTGTGTGCGCCGTGGTCAGCATTATGCCGCGGAAGGCGTTGTGTGGCGGGGTGGGGTGGTGGTTCGGGCGTGCTTGGTGCGTCGCCGGCTGTCAGAAGTTGAAATAGAGGCCGAAGCGCACACCGTTGCGCTTCGTACCGGGGAAGTGGTAGTTGAGCCGGCGGACGTAGTCGATGCGTATGCACTTGAGTATGTTGTGAATGCCCACGTTGAGTTCCATGTATGGCGTGTTGCCCATGGGGTGCACTATCGTCTGTCCGTCGGTTTGCGGGAAGAGCATCAGCCCCTCGTCGGCAGCGTCGTGGGAGGCGGCCCCGAGGTAAGCGTGAGTGGGAGTGTTCTTGTCGGTGAGGTGTCCGTAGAGAGCCCTGAAGCCAACAACTTCGCGCAGGTGCAGGCGTTTGAGCAGCGGAATGCGGTTGAAGAGCTTTCCGGAGAGGTCCCACTCCAGTCCGAGGCTCACGTAGCGGTCGTTGAGGAACTCGAGGTTGCCAATGAGCGCGAACATGTCGCGCTGGATGATGTAGCTCTGGTTGGCCACGGGTGTGATGAGCAGCGGGAACGGCACGCGGTTCCATTGCGCTCCGGCGCGCAGGCTCATGTCGATGCGGCCGTAGGAGTTGAGCCACAGGCGGTGGCTGGCGGCCAGCTCCGTGAGGTTGTAGGCGTAGCGGCATCCGCTCACACCCTTTAGCCCCACGGTGTGAGCCACGGAGAATACGGGTGTGTTGTGGTTGATGGCGCGTCGGCGCTGGCGGGTGTTGGTGACCTGCTCTCCGGGCGCCCATCGCAGTGCGGCGGTGATGTCGGCCGTGTAGAGGTGTGGCAGCGGCTGCCCTGTGGCGGCGTCGGTGAATCGCATGTCGCCGGCCGGCGTGATGCGCTGGTTGCGCCAGTCGAGGCGCACGGTGAGGTGGTTGTTGGTCTCAAGCTCGTAGCGTGCCTGCCACGAGCGCATGAACATCATGTGCCTCACGCTCTGCCATCGCAGCGATGTCCAGGCGTTGTCCTTGTCGCGCCCGTCGGTCCACATGAGGTCGGCGGGGCTGGCCACATCGTCCTGGAAGCGCACGGCGATGCTGTGGCGCGGGAACTCCACCGGCACATACTGTTTGCGCAGGAACGAGTACTCCAGCTCGGCCATGCCATACCAGCGGTGGCTGCGTGTGCCGTAGGCCACGAAGCCCTTGGCGAAGAGGTGTGGGTGCAGGCGCGCCGTGGTCTGTCCGCCGAGGCGCAGGCGGCATCCGTCGATGAAGTTGGACGATATGGTGCTCATCACCGGGCCGATGTCGAAGCGGCTCTGCTCGCGGTCGATGTGTGTCTCGGCGTAGTTGAAGACGAGGGTGCGCAGGATATACATCCACGGCGAGCGCCTGGCGCGCAGGCGCAGGTGTGTGGTCGTGGCGCGCAGGTTGGCCTCGCCGGGTGTGAGCGGTGTGGGGCGTATGGCAGCCCAGAAGGCGTCGTCCTCGACATTGGTGGTGCCCTCGCGCCGTTGGTCGCTGCGCTGGAAGCGTTGTTCGGGAATGCTGTCGATGGACAGCGCGGTGTAGGTCGTTGCGCGGTGTGCCATGAATGTGCGGCGGTTGCGCAGCAGGGCCATCTCGGCGAAGAAGTCGTCGCTGGCGAGCACGCGCTGTCCGTTGGGCAGGTCGGCGAAGCGCTGCGTGAGCACGAGGTTGTTGATGAAGTTCACGCTGGAGCGCAGGGGCAGGTTGAGGGTGCACTGCTGCACGCGGTAGGTGCCGTCGGCAAAGATGTTCATGCGGCCGGAGAAGCCGAAGTCCTGGGGGTTCTGCGGCACGAAGTTGACGCGGATGACGCTGTCGCCCTCGACGACGGTGGTGTCCTGTATGAAAAACTGGAAGAAGCTGATGGCCGCCCGCCGCGACAGCGGGCTGGTGAACTTGCGCTCGAGCACGACGATGTCGTCGTCCATGATGTTCACGTCGGCAAAGACGCTGCGCACCACGTCGGTCACGGCGTCGCCCTGCGGGATCATCTCCGTGAGGCCCTCGGCGTTGGTGGCCACGACGAAGTCGCGGCTCTGTCGCGGCTCGCGCCGGTAGATGTGGTCTGTGGCCTTCTCGTTGTAGGCAAAGGGCAGGATGTATCGCCCCGTCTGCGGGCAGAACTCCACCTGCCGCTTGGCCAGCGGGTGCTGGAGCACCTTGAGCGAATCGACGAGGCGCTGCGTGATGTTGTTCACGGCGAACGTCATGCGCTGGTACTTGTGGTAGCTGAAGAAGGCGTTGAGCTCAGGGTCGTGGTCGCCCTTGGCGGCGATGACGCGGCGCATGAGCTCCACGGCGGGGTTGCCCTTGCGGCGGTAGCGCTCGCGCCGGGGCTTGACGGTGACCTCGTCGAGGGTGCGCTCCATATCCGAAAGCTCCTGACCCGCGGCAGCGATGCCGAGTGTCAGGAGCATGGCTATGGTGGCTATGTGGCGGCGCATCAGCAGGCCTTGAAGCTCATGTCGAGGCTCTTGACGCTGTGCGTGAGGGCGCCGACGCTGATGAAATCGACGCCGCACTCGGCATACTGGCGCAGCGTGTCGATGGTGATGCCGCCGCTGCTCTCCGTCTCGTAGCGGTGGTCGATGAGCTCCACGGCGCGGCGTGTGTCGGCCACGGAGAAGTTGTCGAGCATGATGCGGTCCACGCCGCCCATGGCGAGCACGCGGCCCAGCTCGTCGAAGTTGCGCACCTCGATCTCGATCTTCAGCTGCTTGCCCTTGGCGCGCAGGTAGTCGTGGCAGCGGGTGATGGCGGCCTCTATGCCTCCGGCGAAGTCAACGTGGTTGTCCTTGAGCAGGATCATGTCGAAGAGACCTATGCGATGGTTCATGCCGCCGCCGATGCGCACGGCCTCCTTCTCGAGGATGCGCATGCCGGGAGTGGTCTTGCGCGTGTCGAGCACGTGGGTGCCGGTGCCCTCGAGCAGGCTCACGTAGCGCGCCGTGGTGGTGGCGATGCCCGACATGCGCTGCATGATGTTGAGCATGAGGCGCTCGGTTTGCAGCAGGCTCTGTGTGCGCCCGCTCACGAGCATGGCGATGTCGCCGGGGCGCACATGTGTGCCGTCGGGCATGAACACCTCCACCTTCAGCTCGGGGTCGAAGCGGCGGAACACCTCGCGTGCCACCTCCACTCCGGCAAGCACGCCCTCCTCCTTGATGAGCAGGTGGCTGCTGCCCATGGCGTTGGGCGGTATGCAGCACAGTGTGGTGTGGTCGCCGTCGCCGATGTCCTCGGCAAACGAGAGGTCTATGAGCTGGTCAACAAGCTCTTCGGGTGGTGTTACCCGTGTGGGGTTGTACTGGTTCATGGTTGGTTATGGGGTTGTGATGTTGGTGGTTGCGTGGTGGGTGTCAGTCGAAGCGCATGACGCGTGCGGGGTGTATGCGTGCGACGAGGTACGTGGGCACTATGAGCACGGCGAGCGAGAGCGTCAGCGTGGCGGCGTTGATGGCGGCGACGTGCAGCCACGAGATGCTCACCGGCACGGCATCGACGTAGTATGTTGCGGGGTCGAGGTGCACGATGCCCCATTGTTGCTGCGCCAGCGCCAGCGCCAAGCCTATGGCGTTGCCCATGAGCATGCCGCGGCCTATGATGAGCGCTGCGAAGGCGAGGAACACGCGCCTCAGCTGCGTGTTGGTGGCTCCCATGCTCTTCATCACGGCTATGAAGTTGGTGCGCTCGAGGATGATGATGAGCAGCCCCGACGTCATGGTGAAGATGCTGATGCCTATCATCAGCACGAGGATGACATATACGTTGGTGTCCAGGAGCGAGAGCCACGAGAAGATGCCCGGGTGAAGCTCGGCGAGGGTGGCGGAGGTGTAGATGTCGCCGTTGCGGTCGGCGGTGCGGTTGACGAGCGTTGCCACGGCGGTTGCGGTGGCGTCGATGTCATCGTAGTCGGCAGTGAGCAGCTCCGCGCCTGAGCACTGGTCGTCCTCCCAGCCGTTGAGGCGCACCACGGTGGCCAGGGCGGTGAACGCAAAGGCGTCGTCGAAGTCGCGCAGGTGCGTCTGGTAGATGCCGACGACGTCAAAGCGCCGCGCCTTGAGCTCGCCGGCAAAGAAGTAGGCAAACACCCGCGAACCCACGTCGAGGCCCAGCGTGGCGGCCTGGCGCGACGAGATGAGCACCTCGTTGGCAGCTTCCGTGGACGAGAAACGCGGCATGCGCCCGGCGAGGAGGTGGGCGGCGAGGAACAGTGTGTCATACTCCTCGCCCACACCGCGCAGCACGATGCCCTGGAAGGCGCCCTCGGTCTTGAACAGCCCCGTGCGGTTGGCAAAACGCTGCACGTGGGTCACCGCCGGCAGGCTGCGCAGCTGGCGCATGAGGCTGTCGCCGACGACCACCGGCGATGCCTCGCCCGTGAACAGCGTCTGCGTGTTCATCACCTGTATGTGGCCGCCGAAGCCTATGGCCTTGGCGCGGATCTCGCGCTTGAAGCCCCTCACGATGAACACCGAGAGCAGCATCACCGCCAGACCCACCGCCACACCCCACACGGCGATGCGCACGGCGGGCCGCGAGATGCGGCGCGCATCAGTGCGCTCACCGAAGAGGCGGCGCGCTATGGTGAACTCGAATCTCATGCGGCGCGCGTGGGGGTCATACGCCGCTCTTGCGCCCGGGGTAGGCCTCCAAGGCCTTGCGCAGGACGAAGAGCGCGCGCGTGAGGTCCTCTTTCTTGAGCACGTAGGCCAGGCGCACCTCGTCGCGCCCGGCACCGGGAGTGGTGTAGAAGCCGGCCGCCGGAGCCATCATCACCGTCTCGCCCTCGTAGGCGAAGTCGCGCAGGCACCAGGCACAGAAATCCTCGGCATCCTCCACCGGCAGGCGCGCCACGGTGTAGAAGGCGCCCATGGGTATGGGCGAATACACGCCCGGTATGCGGTTCAGGCCGTCGATGAGGCACTTGCGGCGCTCCACATACTCGTCATAGACCTCGCGCGAGTACTCCTCGCCGCAGTCCAGCGACGCCTCGGCCGCTATCTGGCCTATGAGTGGCGGCGAGAGGCGCGCCTGGCAGAACTTCATCACAGCGCGGCGCACCTCGGCGTTTTTGGTGATGAGCGCACCCACGCGTATGCCGCACTCCGAGTAGCGCTTCGACACGGAGTCGATGAGCACCACGTTCTGCTCTATGCCCTCGAGGTGGCAGGCGGAGATGTAGGGCGAGCCCGTGTAGATGAACTCGCGATATACCTCGTCGGAGAAGAGGTACAGGTCGTACTTCTTCACCAGGTCGCGGATCTGGTTCATCTCGCGCCGCGTGTAGAGGTAGCCCGTGGGGTTGTTGGGGTTACATATAAGTATCGCGCGCGTGCGCTCGTTGATGAGCGCCTCGAACTTCTCCACCTTGGGCAGCGAGAAGCCCTCCTCGATGGTGGTGGTCACGGTGCGTATGACGGCACCTGCCGAGATGGCAAAGGCCATGTAGTTGGCGTAGGCCGGCTCGGGCACAATGATTTCGTCGCCGGGGTTGAGGCACGAGAGGAAGGCAAAGAGCACGGCCTCCGAGCCGCCGCTGGTGACGATGATGTCGTCTGCCGTGACGGAGATGTTGTACTTCGCATAATAGCCCACGAGCTTCTCGCGGTAGCTCTGGTAGCCTTGCGAGGGCGAATACTCGAGTATGGTGCGGTCTATGCTGCGTATGGCATCGAGCGCTGCCTGCGGCGTGGGCAGGTCCGGCTGGCCGATGTTGAGGTGATAGACGTGGATGCCACGGGCCTTGGCGGCATTGGCCAGGGGTGCGAGCTTGCGTATGGGCGACGCCGGCATCTCGTGGCCGCGAACGGAAATCTGGGGCATGTTCGGTATGTTGGGTTATGCTGTCTGCGCCATGGCGGCTGCCATCGTCGCCGCCTGCCGGCGGCCTTCGTGGCGGCCTCGTTGGCGGTGAGCGCACACAGCGTCGTTGTGTCGGGTGTGTTAACTGTTATATTTTGGGCGCAAAGATAGTGCAAAAAAGCGTAAAATGCGGTATGCCCATGCTTTTTTTCTTCTTTTTTTGCACTGAGAGCATAAAAAAGCCGTAACTTTGTCGGCACAAAACGACAAACGACACATCCCATGGACCTCTCACCCATCTGGCAACGTGCCGCCACATGGCTGCTCCCCATAGCCGCTGCCCTCGCGATAGTGGGCATCGTGGCATGGGGGCTGGCGACCGACGACGACACACCGCCTCCCTTCCTCGAGGCCGGGCCACAGGCACTGCCGCCACAGACTGCCGACACCCTCGGCGCAGACACCATGCTGGCCGACCCCGTGGCCAACCTCTTCCACACCGACACGGCATACCTCAGCCTCGACACCGCCTACTCGCTCTCGCCCGAGAGGCGCGCTGCCGAGCGCCAGCGCCTGCAGCGAGCCGAGCAGGCATTCCGCCTGCAGTATGAGCGCGTGGCGCAGGGCATACTCGCAAACGTTTATACCCCCGAGCTGCTGCGCGGCGACCGCGACACCTTCATCCAAGCATCCACACAGGCCATGCAACGCCTCGTGATGCTCGCTTCGAGCATGGGCCGCCAGCACGGCCTCGACCCCACCACGGCCGAGGCCATTGGCGGGGAGGTCATTGCCAGCGTCACCGACCGCTTGCGCGACGCCGCCATGCGCCAGCCCTGAAAAGCAAATCATAATCCTTTTAAGCAATTTTCACTAAAATAGCTTGCGAGGCTCAAACATTTTCGCTTATTTTGCGCTATCATATACCGAAACTAAACCCAATTTCAATGGCATTAACTAAAATCAGCGGCTTGAAACGTGAAGATTTTCAAGCGACTATCCAAGGCAAACAGACTGACTTGTTCACACTCGTGAACAAGGCCGGTCTTGAGGTGTGCATCACCAATTACGGAGGAGCACTCGTGGCAATCATGGTGCCCGACAAGGACGGCAACATCGCCAACGTCGTGCAGGGACACGACAGCATACAGGGCGTCGTGGAGAGTCCCGAACCATTCCTCTCAACACTAATCGGGCGCTATGGCAACCGCATCTGCAAGGGGCGATTCACCCTCGACGCCAAGGAATACGCCCTCGCCATCAACAACGGACCCAATGCCCTCCACGGCGGGCCAACGGGCTACCACGCCAGGGTCTGGGACGCAGAGCAACCCGACGACCAAACACTCTGCCTCCACTATCTCAGCCCCGACGGCGAGGAAGGCTTCCCCGGCAACCTCGACATCACGGTCATCTACCGTTGGACCGACGATAACGAGTTGGTTATCGAATACGAGGCCACAACGGACAAAAAGACCATCATCAACCTCACCAACCACGGCTTTTTCAGCATAGCGGGCATAGCCAACCCAACACCCACCATCGACGACCTGCAGTGCCAAATCAATGCGGACTTCTACATCCCCATTGACGACACCAGCATACCCACCGGCGAGGTGCGCAGCGTCGAGGGCACACCCTTCGACTTCCGCACACCCAAACCCGTAGGGCGCGACATCGACGCCGACGACGAGCAGACACGCAACGGCGCCGGCTACGACCACTGCTTCGTGCTCAACAAGCGCGAGGTCGGCGAGTGCTCGTTTGCTGCCAAGATACTCGACCCCGCCACACGGCGCACCATGGAGGTATATACCACCGAACCCGGAGTGCAGGTATATACCGACAACTGGGCAACGGGCTACCCCGGACAGCTCGGCGCAACCTTCCCACGCCGCTCGGCAATCTGCTTCGAGGCGCAGCACTTCCCCGACAGCCCCAACCGACCCTTCTTCCCGGCCGTGACGCTCGCACCCGGCGAGAAGTACACGCAGACCACGGTCTATAAGTTCGGCGTGGAGTAAACACAAAGACAAAATCAACACAATAACCACAAAGACCCAACGCCCCCACATGGTCTGCCCGCCGCAGAGACGGGATATGAGGGGGGCACCTCTATGGCTCAAGAAAAGAAACAATGGGGCGCCATCATCGTCATGATAGCCCTCTTCGCCATGATTGCCTTCGTCACGAACCTCTGTTCGCCCATGGGCGTCATCGTCAAGAACCAGTTCGGCACCACCAACTTCATGGCCATGATCGGCAACTACGGCAACTTCATGGCATACCTCGTCATGGGTTTCCCCGCAGGCATGATGATTCAGAAGTGGGGCTACAAGACAACGGCGCTCATTGGCCTCGTCGTGGGCATCGTGGGCATACTCGTGCAGTGGCTCTCCGGCTGGGGCGGCATGGCCGTGTATCTCTGCGGCGCCCTCATCTCCGGTGGCTGCATGTGCATCCTCAACACCGTTGTCAACCCCATGCTCAACCTCCTCGGTGGCGGCGGCAACAAGGGCAACCAGCTCATTCAGACCGGCGGCGTGTTCAACTCGACAGCGGCCGTGGCCGTGTATATCATTATGGGTGCGCTCATCGGCGATGCCGCCAAGGCTAAGATTTCCGACGCCACACCCGCGCTGATGATTGCCCTGGCCATCTTCGTCATCGCATTCATAGTCATCTTCTTCACCAAGATTGAGGAGCCGCAGCAGCCCGCCGAGAAAAAGAGCGGGGAGAAGGACCCCCACAGCGCATTCTCCTTCCGCCACTTCAACCTCGGCATCCTCGCCATTGGCCTCTACGGTGGCGTCGAGATGGGCATACCGGGATACATACTCCAGTACCTCACCGCGCTGCCCGATGCAGCCACACCGGGTCTGGCCATGGATGCCGGCTATGCCGGCACGCTCGGCTCCATCTACTTCCTCTTCATGCTCATAGGCCGCTTCATCGGCGCCAGCGTGGGCGGCAAGGTCAGCACCAAGGCCATGATCACCTTCGTCAGCTCCACGGCCATCATACTCCTCCTGCTCGGCATATACCTGCCCACATCAACCACCGTCAGCGTGCCCGGCATCGACTATGCCAACATGCAGGTGCTGTGGGGCGACGTGCCCGTGGGCATCTTCTGCTTCCTCCTCGTCGGCCTCTGCGCCAGCGTCATGTGGGGCGGCATCTTCAACCTCGCCACCGAGGGCCTCGGCAAATACACCGCCATCGCATCGGGTGCCTTCATGACCATGGTGTGCGGCTTCGCCATCATGGTGGGCATTCAGGGTCTTGTGGCCGACATCACCGGCAGCTACCTCACCTCCTACTGGGTGCCGCTGCTCTGCGCCGCATACATCCTCTACTATGCCCTCATCGGTTCCAAGAACGTGAACACCGACATCCCCGTCGATTGACACACGCCACCGCCGCCGCTCCCACGGGGAGCCGCGGCGGGGCCAACCCACTGGCATCAACACCACTATAGCGATAACCTACTTTTTATAACTAATGACCCAACGCCCCCATATTGGTCTGACCGCAACGCGGGAACATGAGGGGGGCACCAAGCCTTATGAAACTGACAATCGAGGACGTTCGCAGTCGCTTTATCAAGCACTTCGATGGAAGCACAGGCAACGTGTATGCCGCGCCCGGACGCATCAACCTCATCGGCGAACACACCGACTATAACAACGGATTCGTTTTCCCAGGAGCCGTGGAGCAGGGCATGATAGCCGAAATCAAACCCAACGGTACACGCAACGTTGACGTATATTCCATCGACCTCAAGGACCGCGTTCAGTTCTCGCTCGACGACCCCGCAGGACCCAAGGCCACATGGGCACGCTACATCTTCGGCGTATGCCGCGAGATGATGGCTCTCGGAGTGCCCGTGGAGGGATTCAACGCCGCCTTCGCCGGCGACGTGCCACTCGGTGCCGGCATGAGCTCCAGCGCAGCACTCGAGAGCTGCTTCGCCTACGGCCTCAATGACCTCTTCGGTGGCAACAAGATCGACCGCCTCGAACTGGCCAAGGTCGGACAGCGCACCGAGCACAAGTACATCGGCGTGAACTGCGGCATCATGGACCAGGCCATCTCATGCCTGGGCAAGGCCGGCAACCTCATGCGCATGGACTGCCGCAGCGGCGAGGTGGCCTATTTCCCCTGGAACCCCAAGGGCTACAGGCTCGTGCTCGTCAACTCCAACGTCAAGCACGCCCTCGTGGGCTCGCCATACAACGACCGTCGCCTCTCATGCGAGCGCGCAGCAGCAGCCATACATGAGCTTCACCCCGAGGTGGAGAGCCTACGCGACGCCTCCTACGAGCAGCTCGACGAGGTGAAGGACAAGATCAGCGAGGAGGACTACAAGCGCGCACACTATGTCATCGGGGAGCGCGAGCGCGTGCTTGCCGTGTGCGATGCCCTCGAGGCTGGCGACTACGAGACCGTGGGCCACATGATGTATGAGACCCACAACGGCCTCAGCAAGGAGTATGAGGTGAGCTGCGAGGAACTCGACTTCCTCAACGACATCGCCAAGGAGCAGGGTGTCACAGGCTCACGCATCATGGGCGGCGGATTTGGTGGATGCACCATCAACCTCGTCGATGAGCACTACTACGACAACTTCGTCAAGGCTGTGCGCGAGCAGTTCAAGGCCAAGTACGGCAAGGAGCCGGGCATCATCGACGTCGTCATCGGCGACGGAGCACGCCGACTCTGCTGATACACCTCCACAATCCCGCTATTTAGGCCCCTGCACTGACGTCGGTGCAGGGGCTTTTTGCGCCGATGGCCGTGGTGTGGGGCCTTTTTTTGCTGCCTGTGGGCAAATAATGTCCCGCCATTGCAGCCCGTGCCAAAACTTTTCACTACCTTTGCGCGGACATATCCCGCAACAAGCACTAACTATCAACCATTTTCCATGCATACCACAATGAGAAAACATCTACTCATGGCCGTTGCCTTACTGCTTGGCATAGCCACAACAGCCAATGCGGCGCTCACACCGGGGCGCGAGTACTACATCTGGCTCAACATCTACGAGAAGCTACTTGGTAGCAACGAGGCCGGCGACGGACCGGCGCTGTCGGCCTTCGGCACCAACACCGATGCCGACTCCTACGTCTTCGTGGCCGAGGACTGCGGCAAGAGCGGCTACGTGCTGCTCAAGCAGAAGAGCAGCGGCAAGTACCTCGCAGCAAGCGGCAGCAACGCATGGAGCATGACACTCGAGGCACGCTCCACCGACGACCGCTTCTGCTGGGCCGCCGACGAGGGCACATACACATACCTGCAGAGCAAGAAGAACGGCAAGTACGTGGGCATCGACGGCGCGCTGAAGGGGGCCGACTACGTGCCTATCTACTATGACAAGGTGCGCGGCAGCCACTCGCAGATGACCGTCATACCCACAACAGGAGGCGATTACGACACCGCACGTGAGGCCTTCGTCAGCACACAATACACCAACGCGCAGGGCGTCAGCGAGATAGACTACATACGCCTCAAGGGGCAGACCATAAGCCGCAGCGACGCCATCGACATACACCTCACCGCCAACACCGACCCCCTCGACGCATCAGCCAAGGTGAACCTCGGCTCAGACCGCACTTGGCTCATCTTCGACAACATAACGCCCAAGGACGTCAAGGACAACCTCCTGCAGTACGTCACCATCGGCGGCAGCCCGGCCACGGCCGACGCCAACTGCCGCGTAGCCATCTACCTCAACGGAGCGGCCGTCATTCCCACACCGGCAACCATATTCCAGTCCGACGCAGGGAACTTCGACAGGGGCAACCACGGCGACCTCGGCCAGAAGAGCAACACCATGACCAGCTTCACACTGCGGCGTGGCTACATGGCCACACTGGCCAGCGGGCGCAACGGCAGCGGCCATAGCCGCGTGTATGTGGCCGACCATGCCGACATCAGCGTTACGCTGCCGCAGGCGCTGGCACAGCGTGTCACCACCGTCGTCATCAAACCTTGGCAGTATGTCAGTAAGAAGGGGTGGGGCAACACCGCCGGCACCTCGGGCGGCGACGGCCTGCGCGCCACGTGGTACTGGTCGTGGAATGCCGGCTACTGGAGCAGCTCCAACATGGAGTATGTGCCGTGTCGCCAGCACCGCTGGTGGCCGGGCATGAGCGAGGTCAACGAACATGCCTCCACAGCCACCATGTCCCTCAACGAGCCGGAGCACTCCGAACAGCACACCTCCGACAAATGCTCGTGCGGCGGAACGACCGACGCTTGGACGGCCTACGGCTTCAACGCCAGCTTCCAGCCCTCGGGCGCACGCATAGGCTCGCCGCAGCCCACTGACCTGAGCTATCTCACACAGTACTTCAAGTACGTCGATGAGAACAACAACCAGTCGCGATGCGACTTCGCCATCACTCACGCCTACTGGGACCTCGGCGGACGCGATGCCAACTCCTATGCCTCGTGGTTCTGCGACACACAGTGCAAGGGAATCTACAACAACACCCACCGACCCGTGTGGCTCACCGAGATGGAGGTCAGCGCATCGTGGAACAGCAACAAAATCACCAGCTACGACCAGGCACGACAGTACCTGCTCGCACTGCTGCAGCGCATAGAGGACAGCCCCTGGATAGAGCGCTACGCCATCTACAGTTTCGACATGTGGCAGACATACATGTACTACGATGCCAACCCAAGCAAGGGCCTCACACCCGCTGGACAGGTCTATCGCGACCACCGTGCCACATTCGCCTACAACGCTGCATACACCCGCGAACCGGCATGGTGGGCACCCAGCGCAAAGAAACCCACCATCGGAGGCTCGGTGAGCAACGGCATAGCCACCTTTGCCATCAACAACCCCAACACCGACATGACGGCGCAGCTCACCGTAGAGGGTTCCACCGACGGCAACTCGTGGTCGGCGATAGGCTCTGTCAGCGACCGCGCTGCTTTCGAGGATGCCGCCATCACGGTCGATAACCTCAGCGTGCCGGCCGACATGAAGAAGTTCCGCGTCAGCGTGACCCTGCTCACAGGTACCACGGCCGTCAGCGACATCTTCGAGCTGGGCAACATCATCAACGGCAGCATCAATGCCACCAGCAAGTCGGAGATATATGGCTGGACTTGCTTCCGCGCTGCTCAGAATGGCTACACCAAGGACGATAGCGGCGACACATACTTCGAGATGTGGCACCCGACGGCCAACGACATATCCTTCGACTACTACCAGACCGTCTCCGCTCTCGCCAACGGTGTCTATCGCCTCAAGGCCAAGGTGTTCAACAGCAGCAACGGAGTGGCAGGGGCAACTGTTAACGACGCCGTGGGGCTCTATGCCCAGGGCGCCACGGCATCCTACTTCACCCCCGTGGCCAAGGACAGCGAGATTGGCGGCGCCGACGTGCTCGTCATCGACAACGCCCTCGTCACCGACGGCACACTGCGCGTCGGCGTGCGCAACCTCAAACCCATCACGGCACGCTGGGCAGGAGCCGACGACTTCACACTCGAATACCTCGGCACATGCCAGGACATACTCGGCAAGAGCGAGGAAGAAGCTGCCACGGAGGCCAACACCGCCTTCCTCGCCAAGATGACACCCGCAGGCACCAACGCCTACGACCTCTCATATCTCATCCACAACCCCGAGGCCACCGTGGGCAACAACGGATGGACGGCTACCAATGTGGATATGACCAGCGGCCAAGCCTTCGACGACCGCAACGACGGCGACACCAAGAACACCTACTTCGACCGCTGGGCCACATCAAACTATGAGTCGAGCCTCGAACAGACGGTCACGTACCTCATGCCGGGAAAGTACGTGCTCGCCGCCATGCTGCGCAGCGCACCGACGTTCTCGCTAACCCTCGCTGCCACTGTGGCGGGCAACACCAAGTCCAAGACTCTCACCGGAACGGGAGACGGCGGAAGCCCCAACTACCCCAAAGGCTGGTACCGCGTGGAACTCGACACGCTCGTTGTGGAGGCCGGGCAAACCCTCGACATCAAGCTCTCTGGCTCCGGCACATCGTGGTGGAGCGCCGACCACTTCACGCTGACATACTTCACCGACGCACCATCTGAGCCAACACCCGAGCCGCAGACGCCGGAACTGGCCTTCGCCGCAGAGGAAGTGACACTGACGCTCGGCGACGACTTCACAGCACCCGCGCTGCAGAACCCCAGCGAGCTTGAACTCACTTGGACCAGCAGCGACGAGAGCGTGGCCACGGTGGCCGCCGACGGCACAGTGACCATCCTCGCTGCCGGAACAACCGTCATCACTGCAGCCTTTGACGGCAACGACGACTTCCTCGCGGCCACAGCAGCATACACCATCACGGTGCTGCAACCCGCACACGAGCCGCAACCGGCCAACATAGCCTTCGCCACGGAGACCGTGACAGTGACCATCGGCGACGACTTCACAGCACCCGGGCTGCAGAACCCCAACCAGCTCGAACTCACTTGGACCAGCAGCGACGAGACAGTGGCAACGGTGGCTGCCGACGGCACAGTGACCATCCTCGCACCGGGAACTACCGTCATCACGGCCGCCTTTGCCGGCAACGACGACTTCCTCGCTGCCAGCGTCGCATATACCATCACCGTGCTCGCCACAACACCCGAACCACAGCCGGCCAACATAGCATTCGCCACGGAGGCCGTGACAGTGACGCTCGGCGATGACTTCACAGCGCCCGAGCTGCAAAACCCCAACCAGCTCGAACTCACTTGGACCAGCAGCGACGAGGACGTGGCAACGGTGGCCGACGACGGCACAGTGACCATCATAGCCAAAGGCACAACAACCATCACAGCCACATTCGCCGGCAACGACCTCTTCCAGCCGGCAACGGCGGCATACACCATCAACGTCATCCTGCCTGATGCCGTCAGCGCGCTGGCAGCAACCACAGGCCCACAGACCATCTACACCCTCACGGGCGTGCGCCTCGCTAAGCTGCCATCGCAACCCGGAATCTACATCATCGACGGTAAGAAAGTGACAATAAAGTAAATCTGCATGCGAATACTCCTCGTTGGAGAATACAGCAACGTTCACTGGACACTGGCCGAGGGCTTAAGGGCCCTCGGCCACGATGTTACGGTGCTGTCCGACGGCGATGGCTGGAAAGACTATCGCCGCGACATCAACCTCAAGCGGCAGGCCATCGACGCCATGTCGCCATGGCAACGCACACGGGGCACACTGCGCTATCTCTGCGACGTGGCACGCGTGTGGCCTACGCTAAGGGGCTACGACGTGGTGCAGCTCATCAACCCTGTGTTCCTCGACCTCAAGGCCGAACGCTTGTGGCCCTTCTACCGCTTCCTCAGACGCCACAACGGCAGCGTCTTTCTCGGGGCTTTCGGCATTGACCACTACTGGGTGCGCGTGGGCATGGACTGCAAGACATTCCGCTACAGCGATTTCAACCTGGGGCATCAGCTGCGCGACTACCCCTTCATGCACGAGATGGTGCGCGACTGGCTCCATGGCGCCAAGGGAGAACTCAATCGGCGCATCGCCGACGACTGCGACGGCATCATCACCGGCCTCTATGAGTACGAAGCATGCTACCGGCCATACCACAACGACAAAACACGTTTCATACCTTTCCCCATCAACCGCACTGCAATAACACCAGCAGCACTATATACATCCTCTCCCTCCCAGCCTCCCTCTTCCTCCCAGCCTCCCTCTTCCTCCCAGCCTCTCTCTCCCTCCCAGCCTCCCTCTCCCTCGCTGTCTCCCTCTCCCTCGCTGTCTCCCTCTCCCTCGCTGTCTCCCTCTCCCTCGCTGTCTCCCTCTCCCTCGCTGTCTCCCTCTCCCTCTTCCTCCCTGTCTCCCTCTCCCTCCCAGCCTCTCTCTTTCTCTCCCTCTCCCTCTTCCTCCCAGCCTCCCTCTCCCTCC
>JAFSVI010000083.1 GCA_017445145.1 Bacteroidaceae bacterium
CAACGACAAGGGCTACAGCTACGACATCACCGGCATCGGCATAGAGAAGTCACGGCAAATAGCCTACCGCACGCTCACTGAGTATGCCACCCAGGAGTCGCAGTATGCCGACATCCGCCTTGCCTCCCTGCAGGCTGCCACGGACCTCTTTGGTGCGGATGCCGTTGAAGTAGCGACCGTCGATGAAGCCTGGAAGGCCGTAGGTGTGGTCGATGGTGGAGACGCGACGGCCATCCGCAACACCAGACTGGCTACCGATGGACTCTTGTCATCGGACAACGCCATCTATGACCTCTCAGGCCGCAAGGTGCAGAACCCGCAGAAGGGCCTGTACGTCAAGAGCGGCAAGAAGGTTCTCGTCAGTGACAAGCGGTAAAGAAAACGACAAAGCTCAAAGGAATATGAAAAAGATTATGCAATGGGGACTCGCCGCCACCCTCGTTTGCGGCGCAAGTATATTCACAAGTTGTAAGAAAGCCAACGTGCAGGAGGACCGCTCGGCGACGGAGGAGACGATTGGCTCGCCCAAAAACGCCGTTCATGAGGTGACGAGCGAGGAACTGATTCGCACGTCGCAAAGCTGGGACGGCGTGGAGTTGCCCGAC
Organism: Bacteroidaceae bacterium; assembly: GCA_017445145.1. GTDB lineage: Bacteria > Bacteroidota > Bacteroidia > Bacteroidales > Bacteroidaceae > Physcousia. The sequence continues at coordinate 606 of JAFSVI010000083.1, forward strand.
TATTTCCAGGGCAAACCCGAACTGGTGGCGGTGAAATATGTGTTCCCCGCCGGGCAGAAACTGGGCTGGCACCATCATCCCGTCATCAACTACGGCGTGCTGTTGCAGGGCGAGCTGACCATCATCGGACAGGACGGCAAGGAGAAGGTGGTGCACGAGGGCGAGGCCGTCGTGGAGATGGTGAACACCATCCACCACGGCGAGAACCGCGGCACGAAGCCCGTCATTCTCTACATGTTCTACCTCTCGAAAGAGGGCGAACCTCTGGCCGTGCAGCATCCGGAGATACCGTTGGAGTGAGGTAGACAATGGAAAGACTACACATTGAGCGATTCTACCTGAACCGGCTGGATGAGGAGTACCCGATGACGGTGCGCATCACGCTGCGGCTTCGCGACGCGGTGGACGAGGGGATGCTGGGCGAGGCGCTGGAGGCCACGCGGCAGAGATACCCGTACCTCTGCGTTCGGCTCGGCGTGGTGCGTGACGATGACCTGTCGGAGCACTACGTGTATGAGGACAATCCAAAGCCGTGGGTGCTCAGCGCGGGGCGGCAGCCCGTGCGGCTGTTCGGCGATGAGGCGAGCGGCCACCTGCTGGCCTTCGCGTGGTGGGATGACTGCGTGGCGCTCGACTTCTCGCATGTGCTCATCGACGGCGACGCGGCCTATCGCCTGTTGCGTACGCTGCTCTACGAGTATTGTCGGCGGCGCTACGACGAGAGTCTGAGCCGCGAGGGCGTGTGGGTGGCGGGCGACACCATCAGCGCCGAAGAATACACCGACCCCGCCACGCTGCCCCGGTCCGAAAAGTTCGCGGAGCCGTCAGCCGCTCAGCAGCCGCAGACGCAACGTCCCCGCGTGGTCAACCTATCGACGGAAGCCGTCAGCCCCATCGCTGAGCGTAAGGAGACTGTGCTGATACGCCTGTCAGAGGACCAGATGATGGAGCGTGTGCGAGCCTTCGGTGCCACGCCTGCCACGCTGTTGGCGCTGCTCCTGACGCGCGCCATCGCACGGCTCCACGCAGACAGCACGACTACGGGCAACGTGACCATAGACAGCGCGACCACGGGCGGCACCCCAACCGTCTGCGTGGCGGCCAATCTGCGGCGGGCGCTGGGCGTGCCGCTGGCTCACCACTCGATGGTGGGCGGCCTGTTCCTCCCCCTGTCGGCGGAACTGGCTGAAAAAGGCATCGCCGAGCAGGTGCAGGCCTTTCGCCAGATGGTGGCGGCGCAGGCCAGCGACGAGCAGTTGCAGACCTACTTCTGGCAGACGCAGGAGCGCATGGACCGCATGGAGCAGTTGCCCACGCTGCGGGCCCGCTATGAGGCCTTCGCGCCGGTGAACACGCTGATGTGTCAGATGGCCTCGTGTATGCTGAGTTATGTGGGCAAGGCCCGTCTGGGTGCCGCCGAGCGCTACGTCCGCGAGATGGTGGCCGAGGCCGACTCCGCCTACATGCTGGTGCTGGAGGTGAGCGCCGCTGCCGGACTGTTCACCATCAGCTTCAGCCACCGCTTCGCCACCGATGCCTATCTCGACGCCTTCCTCGACCAACTCCGTGCCCTGGGCCTGTCGCCCGAGGTGGCCGACCGCCATCCGCTGCATCTGGCCCCCATCGCCGACTATCGAAGCAAATAAATCATAACATATAATGAAACAAATGAAACTATGGATGCTCGCCGCCATCCTGACACTCTGCGGCGCAATGACACTGCAAGCCTGTGCGAATGACGACAGTCCTGTTAAGAATGAAGATGTAACGGCGATTGCCGATAAGGTATGGGCTTTCAGCCAGAGCCATCCCAACGGCTTCACGCTCGACATCCATAGCATGACCTGCCCGACGGAGGGCATAGCCGTCAGTTACGCGGCTACACAGGACAGCCATTCGCGCGACCAACTGGACTATGTGGTCAGTCATGCCCTGCAGCACGACGGCTATGTCGGTGGCTGGTATAACAGCGACAACGGACTGTATTATTTCGACAGCACCCGTCTGTTCCCAGAGGAC
>JAFSVI010000084.1 GCA_017445145.1 Bacteroidaceae bacterium
CATAGATGCCCTTGGGCATGACGAGCGTCAGGTCGGCCTGTCCCTTGGCCGTAGGCTCCTCGGCGCGGATGTCGGCGCCGAAGCTGGTGAGCAGCGTGTAGAGCAGGGCGTGGTAGTAGTGCTCGTTCTGGTTGTCCTGCGCCCACTGGTAGGGCACGCTGGCAAAGAAGCCCTTGAACGCCTCGATGAAGGCGTCGAGGTCGTAGCTGCGGCGGAACTGGCTCCAGGCGCGGTAGAGGCCGTTGCGCTGTCCGTTGCCCCACTTGGCGGCCACGTGCTGGTAGAGGCACTGGGCAAAGCCCTGGCGCACCTCCTGGTTGGGCAGGCCCAGGCGGAATTCGTTGAACTCCGGCTCGTAGCTCTTCAGTGTCAGGTAACCGCTCTGGTAGAGGATGGGCAGCGGGTCGTCATAGCTCTCGAAGGGCAGGTCGAACATGGTGCTCTCGTAGGTCTCGGCCTCGATGGCGGTGGTATCCACGGGCGGCAGCTGCGCAAGCAGGTTGATGAGCGCGCCGCTCGTGCCGCGGTCGAACCAGTAGTCGGCCAGCTCGCCGGAGTCTAATGCGTTGAACAGACTGAAGGGATTGTAGATGTCCTGCAGCTCGCGGCTGAAGTGGTAGCCGTCGTATCGGGCCTTCAGCTGCGCCAGCATGTCGTCGTAGCAGGTGTGGTTGCGCTGGGCCATCAGCTCGATGTCCTCGCGCAACTGCGTGGTCAGCTCCTCCTCGCTGATGCTGCAAATGGTCTCGTAGACGGGATTCATTGAGATGTTCTGCAGGTTGTTGAGAATGCCAGTGAGGCCATTAGGCGAGAATTTCGAGATGCCGGTGATGAAGGCAAACTGCAGGTGGTCGTCCCCGGCCTTCAGCGGGGCGAACACGTTTTGGAAGCGCTGGCGGGCCTGGGCCACCTTCTCCGCGTCGCCCAGGGAGTGGAGTATGAAGTTGTCGTACTCATCGACCAGCACCACCACCCGCTTGCCTGTCTCGCGATGGAGGGTGCGCATGAGGTTCACCATGCGGACGTTGGCACCTGTTGAGGGTGAGGTGATGTTGTATTGTTGCTCATAGTTGCGCAAGGTTGCATCTATGAGTTCGTCCAGCTGCTCTATCGTGGAGAGGTCGCCGGCGCTGAAGTCGAAGCGCAGCACGGGGTAGCGCTCCCATTTCCAGTCGGTGGTGGCGATGTAGAGCTGTGGCTGCTCAATACCGTAGTCTGTGGTGAAGGCCTCGAACAGCTCGCGCCGCCCCTCGAACACGGCCTGGAGTGTGGAGATGAGCAGCGACTTGCCGAAGCGTCGGGGACGGCTGAGGAAGTAGGGCTTGCCCTCGGTTATCATCTTGTAGATGAGTGGTGTCTTATCTACATACAGGTAACCATCCTGCCTGATGCTTTCGAAGCTCTGGATGCCTACGGGGTATTTTCTTTTCGTTGCCATATATCATGCCTTTATTGCAAGCGCAAAGATATATGTATTTGGCGAATCTCGCTAATTAGGAGCACTATTTTTAAGTTTGTTTATGAAAAGGCACTTGTTGTCGCTGTGGCGTGCGGTCCGCCAAGTCCGCCTACAGTGCGGCAATGGCCTCGCGTATGGCGGCAATCTTCTGTTCGGCATCGGCTTGCTTCTTGCGCTCCATTTCGACGACGGCGGCCGGTGCGTTGCTCACGAAGCGCTCGTTCTGCAGCTTCTTGGCTATGCCCTGCAGGAATGCTTCGAGGCGTTGCAGCTCGGCTTGCAGCTTGGCGCGCTCGGCATCGACGTCGATGAGAGCTCCAAGCGGCACCGCATACTCCGTGGTGCCTACGAGAAAGCTGGCGCTGGCCGGTGCCTTTGTTGCCACGGTCTCTATGGCGTCGAGGTTTGCCATCTTGGCAATGGCCTGTGCGAAGGGCAGCTCCTTGGCGGCATCCCCGCCCACGATGTTGAGCGTGAGTGCCTGGCGCGGCGGTATGTTGCGCTGTGTGCGTGTGTTGCGCACGGCGGCGATGATTTGTGCGGCCTCGTCGAAGGCAGCCACGCGGTCGCGGTCGGCGTCGGTGGCAGGCTCCACGTTGAGCTGTGCATGCATGATGCTCTCGCCGGGCTGGCGGTCGTAGAGAGCCTGCCAGAGTTCCTCGGTGATGAAGGGCATGAAGGGGTGTAGCATCTTGAGCAGCGTGTCGAAGAAGGCGAGGGTGGCATCGTAGGTGGCGCGGTCCATGGGCAGTGGTTTGCCGTCGGCGTAGGCAGGCTTCACCATCTCGAGGTACCACGAGCAGAAGTCGTCCCAGAAGAGGCGATACACCGTCATCAGCGCCTCGGAGAGGCGGTACTTGGCGAAGTCGTCGGCCAGCTCCTCGGCTGCGATGCGCAGCTTTGCGGCAAACCACTGTGTGGCCTGTTGCGCCGCCTCGGGCTGTGGTGTGTCGGCCACGTCCCACCCCTTGACGAGGCGGAAGGCGTTCCATATCTTGTTGTTGAAGTTGCGCCCCTGCTCACAAAGAGCTTCGTCGAAGAGTATGTCGTTGCCGGCTGGTGCGCTGAGCATCATGCCCATGCGCACGCCGTCGGCCCCGAAGCGGTCGATGAGGTCTATGGGGTCTGGGCTGTTGCCGAGGCTCTTGCTCATCTTGCGCCCGAGCTTGTCGCGCACGATGCCGGTGAAATAGACGTTCTTGAAGGGGAAGGTGTGCATGTACTCCTCGCCGGCCATGATCATACGTGCCACCCAGAAGAAGATGATGTCGGGTCCGGTGACGAGGTCCGAGGTGGGGTAGTAGTAGCTTATCTCCGCGTTGCCGGGCTGACGTATGCCGTCGAAGAGGCTCACGGGCCAGAGCCACGATGAGAACCACGTGTCGAGGGCGTCCTCGTCCTGGCGCAGGTCGGCGGCCTGCATGTCGGGCCGTCCGCTCTGCTGGCGTGCCAGCGGCAGTGCCTCGTCGAGCGACGGTGCGACGACGAACTCCTCCATGTCGAAGGTCCATGTGTCGCCGTCGTCAGCGCGTCGCAGGTCGCTGGCCTTGAGGTCGCGGTTGAAGCTCTTCTCGCGTGCGAGCTTCAGTGCCTCCTTGGCGTCGGCGGCCGTGACGGTGGCTATGACGGGGTAGAAGAAGGCCGGTATGCGGTGTCCCCACCACAGCTGCCGGCTGATGCACCAGTCCTGAATGTTCTCGAGCCAGTTCTTGTAGGTGTTGACATATTTCTGCGGGTAGAAGTGCATCTCGCCTTCCATGACGGGTCGCAGTGCAATCTCGGCGAAGTGCTGCATGCGCAGGAACCACTGCAGCGAGAGGCGGGGTTCGATGGCTGTGTCGGGGTTGCGCTCGCTGTAGCCCACCTTGTTGGTGTAGTCCTCCACGCGCTCCATGAGTCCGGCGGCCTCCAGGTCCTTGGCGATTTGCCGGCGGCAGTCCATGCGGTCCATGCCGACGTAGAGCGGGCTCTCGTCGCTGATGGTGGCGTCGGCGTTGAAGATGTCTATGGTCTCCAGGTTGTGGGTCTTGCCGAGCATATAGTCGTTGACGTCGTGGGCGGGTGTCACCTTGAGGCACCCTGTGCCGAACTCGATATCGACGTAGCGGTCCTCGATGACGGGTATGACGCGCCCCACGAGGGGGACGATGACCTTTCTGCCCTTGAGCCACTGGTTCTTGGGGTCCTTGGGGTTGATGCACATGGCCGTGTCGCCCATGATGGTCTCGGGTCGCGTGGTGGCCACGACGGCGTAGTAGCCCCGGTCGTCGCGGTGTATGGTGTTGCCCTCGTCGAGCAGTTGTTGCTCGTTGTCGAGTGTTGTGAGGCCCTCGACATAATATTTGAGGTGGAAGAGGTGGCTCTTCTCCTCTTTGTATATCACCTCCTCGGTGGATAGTGCGGTGAGGGCCTTGGGGTCCCAGTTGACCATGCGCAGGTCGCGGTAGATGTATCCCTTGCGGTATAGGTCAACGAACACGCGTGTGACGCTCTCGGAGCGCACGTCGTCCATGGTGAATGCCGTGCGGTCCCAGTCGCACGATGCACCGAGGCGCCGCAGCTGCTTGAGGATGATGCCCCCGTGCTCATGGGTCCACGCCCATGCGTGCTCCAGGAACTGTTCGCGGGTGAGGTCGTGCTTCTTGATGCCCTCGGCGGCCAGCTTCTTCACCACCTTGGCCTCGGTGGCTATGCTGGCGTGGTCGGTGCCCGGCACCCATAGGGCGTTCTTGCCCTGCATGCGTGCGCGTCGGATGAGTATGTCCTGGATGGTGTTGTTGAGCATGTGGCCCATGTGCAGCACCCCGGTGACGTTAGGCGGCGGTATGACGATGGTGTATGGTTCGCGGCCGTCGGGCTTAGAGCTGAAGAGCTTGTTGTCTAACCAGTACTGGTACCATTTGCCCTCCACGTCGGAGGGGTTGTATTTGCTTGCAAGTTCCATGGATGATGAAGCGTGATGTGTGTATGTTGTTGTTGGTTGTTGTTGCTAATAGATGGGTCCTTCGCCGAGAATGTCGGGCGAGACGTCCACGTCCTGGCTCTCGGGGTTGAAGTCCATGCCCGCCGTTGGGTCGGCGTCGAAGTCGTAGGTGTCGTTCTCGTAGTTGGCCTCACCGGGTTGCAGGCGGTGCATGATGTGTGTCGTCGTGCGGTTGGCGAGGCCGAGGCTGTCGGGTGTGAGGCGTGTGATGGCGAATGTGTCGGTGAACTGCTCTATGCCGTAGGAGCCGGCGAGCAGCAGGCGTCCGTTGTAGATGGACCATCCCTCGATGGTGAGGTCGCTGAGGTTGATGCCCTCGGCGGCTCCTCCCTGGCCTATGCGGTAGCCCATGACGTTGCCCTCGGCGATGGGGTCGTTCTCCACCCATTCGCCGATGAGCATGGTGGTGTTGAGCGCCAAGGTCACTACGTCGGTGGTTGAGGTAGGCATCATCATCACCGCCATCTGGTCGCCGGCGTTGATGTCGCCCACGACGGTTGCCGTTGGGCTCATAGTGAGTGCCAGTGTGTCGCCGATGTCGTTGAGGAAGAGCAGCGTGTCGGCGCTGTGGCCTATGCACAGGCCGTGGAGCATGGAGTCGCGCTGCAGCTCCACGATGCGCAGTCCTCTGCCCTGTGTGTGCTCCTTGTTGCCGAAGTTGCAGGCGGTGAGCGCCACGGCGGCGGCTATGGCGGCGGGCAATGCCGCCCTAAGCCCGCTGCGTCTGCCCCTCAGGCAGGTGGGAAGGGTGTGGCGGCACAAGAAATCCTTTGTCTTCATTCTTCGTTCTTCAGGTGGGTTCTACTGCTCCAAGGCCTTGGCCTCGTTCCAGATGGCGTCCATCTCGGCCAGTGTCATCTCGGTGAGGGGTTTGCCCTGGCGTATGCTGTGCTCCTCGAGGTAAGTGAAGCGGCGTATGAACTTGCGGTTGGTCATCTCCAGGGCGTTGTCGGGGTTGAGCTTGTAGAGGCGTGCGGCGTTGATGACGGAGAAGAGGAAGTCGCCCAGCTCCTGGGTGCTGCGCTCGCGGTCGCCGCGGTTGAGTTCCGCCTCCAGCTCGCCCAGCTCCTCGCGCACCTTGTCCCACACCTGGCTGCGTTCCTCCCAGTCGAAGCCCACGCCGCGCGCCTTGTCCTGTATGCGGTAGGCTTTGATGAGCGATGGCAGCGCGTCGGGCACACCGCTGAGCACGCGGCTGTTGCCGTCCTTCTCGTTCACCTTGAGCTGTTCCCAGTTCTTGAGCACCTGGTCCACGGTGACTTCGCCTCGGTCTATGCGCTCGGCGTCGGGGCCATAGACGTGTGGGTGGCGGTAGATGAGCTTGTCGCATAGCTTGTTGCAGACGTCGGCGATGTCGAAGTCGCCCGTTTCGGAGCCTATGCGCGCGTAGAAGACGATGTGCAGGAGCACGTCGCCGAGTTCCTTGCAGATGTCCTGGCGGTCGCCGCGGATGAGTGCGTCGGCGAGCTCATAGGTCTCCTCGATGGTGTTGGGTCGCAGGCTCTCGTTGGTTTGCTTGCGGTCCCAGGGGCAGCGCTCGCGCAGGGTGTCCATGACGTCGAGCAGGCGGCCGAAGGCTTGTAGCTTTTCTTCTCTTGTGTGCATGTCGTTGGTGCAATTTGGGCGCAAAGGTACGGAAAAAGTTTGATGTGGCGGCTTTTGTGGGTGAAGATTTTGCGTTTTGGTGCGTGTTTTTTGGCTGTGGGGAGGAAAAGGGGCGAAAAAGCCCCGCCAGCGGGGGGCTGGCGGGGCAGGAGAGGGGCGCAGGGGAGGCGCGGTGGCGGCGGTGGCGGGGCAGGGGCCGCGCTGGCAGCGCGGACAATTGACGAAAGGGGGAACCCGGCGGGCTGCGCGGCGCGGTGGAGGGAGGGTTGCGGGGTGCAGGTGTGGCTGCGCGGCGCATGAGGGAAGGCGGTGGCGCGGCGGTGGCAGCAGGGGCGGGTGTTATGCGAAGGCGAGAGCTGTGGCGTCGGGGTTTGTGCCGACGCGGATGGGGCGCTGTCGCGACACCTCTCCGGCGAGTATGGCCCTGGAGAGGTCGTTGAGGAGGAGGCGCTGTATGGCTCGCTTGACGGGCCGTGCTCCAAACTCCGGGTCGTAGCCCTCTTGTGCCAGGAGGTCTATGGCGGCGGGTGTGAGGTCCAGCGTGATGCCGTTCTGGGCGAGCATGGCCTTCACTGCGGCCACCTGCAGCTCCACCACCTGGCGTATCTCGGCCTGTGTGAGCGGCTCGAACATGATGGTCTCGTCGATGCGGTTGAGGAACTCGGGGCGTATGGTGCGCTTGAGCTGCTCCATGACGGTGCGCTTTGTCTCCTCGATGACGGCCGCGCGGCGTGCGGCGGGCAGTGTGGATGCGGCTTGGCCGTTGGCGGTGGCGGCGGTGTCGGGTTGTCCGTTGTTGGGTGCGTCGAGCTTGGCAAACTGCTCGCGTATGTACTCGGAGCCGAGGTTTGAGGTGAGGATGATGATGGTGTTCTTGAAGTTGACGGTGCGGCCCTTGTTGTCGGTGAGGCGTCCGTCGTCGAGCACCTGCAGCAGCGTGTTGAACACGTCGGGATGGGCTTTCTCGATCTCGTCGAAGAGCACCACGCTGTAGGGCTTGCGGCGCACGGCCTCGGTGAGCTGTCCGCCCTCGTCGTAGCCGACGTAGCCCGGAGGCGCCCCGATGAGTCGCGAGACGGAGTGCTTCTCCTGGTATTCGCTCATGTCAATGCGCGTCATCATGGTCTCGTCGTCGAAGAGGAACTCCGCCAGGGCCTTGGCCAGCTCGGTCTTGCCCACGCCGGTGGTGCCGAGGAAGATGAACGAGCCGATGGGGCGCTTGGGATCCTGCAGGCCGGCCCGCGAACGGCGCACGGCATCGGCCACGGCGCGTATGGCCTCGTCCTGGCCTATGACGCGGCGGTGCAGCTCCTCTTCGAGGTGCAGCAGCTTGTCGCGCTCGCTCTGCAACATCTTGGTGACGGGGATTCCCGTCCAGCGGCTCACCACCTCGGCGATGTCGTCGGCCGTCACCTCCTCCTTGACCATGGCCTCGGTGCCTTGGGCCGAGCGCAGCTGCTCCTGGATGCGCTGTATCTCGTCCTCCAGGGCCTGCAGCTGACCGTAGCGTATCTCTGCCACGCGGCCGTAGTTGCCCTCGCGCTCGGCACGCTCGGCCTCGAACTTGAGCTGCTCAATCTGCTGCTTGTTGGCCTGTATCTTGGCCAGCAGGCCCTTCTCGCCCTCCCATTTGGCTCGCATCTGCTGCTCCTGCTCCTGCAGGTCGGCAATGTCGCGGTTGAGCTGGTTGAGCTTGTCGGCGGCTGGGCTGGCGGTGGTGCCTGCGGCCTCGGCCTCGCGGCGTATGGCCTCGCGTTCAATCTCGAGCTGCTTGAGGCGGCGTGTGATTTCGTCGAGCTCCTCGGGCACGCTGTCGCGCTCCATGCGCAGCTTGGCGGCGGCCTCGTCCATGAGGTCTATGGCCTTGTCGGGGAGGAAACGGTCGGTGATGTAGCGGTGGCTGAGCTCCACGGCGGCGATGATGGCATCGTCCTGTATGCGCACACGGTGATGGTTCTCATAGCGTTCCTTCAGCCCGCGCAGGATGCTGATGCTGGCCAGCGTGTCAGGCTCATCGATCATCACCGTCTGGAAGCGTCGCTCCAGAGCCTTGTCCTTCTCGAAATATTTCTGGTACTCGTCGAGCGTGGTGGCACCGATGGCTCGCAGCTCGCCGCGCGCTAGTGCGGGCTTCAGGATGTTGGCGGCATCCATGGCGCCCTCGCTCTTGCCCGCGCCCACGAGGGTGTGGATCTCGTCGATGAACAGGATGATGCGCCCGTCGCTCTTTGTCACCTCGTTGACGACGCTCTTCAGGCGCTCTTCAAACTCGCCCTTGTACTTGGCACCGGCGATGAGGGCGCCCATATCGAGCGAGAAGAGCTGCTTCTGGCGCAGGTTCTCAGGCACGTCGCCGCGCAGAATGCGGTGGGCCAGTCCTTCGACGATGGCCGTCTTGCCCGTGCCAGGCTCGCCGATGAGGATAGGGTTGTTCTTAGTGCGACGCGAGAGGATCTGCAGCACGCGGCGTATCTCCTCGTCGCGCCCTATGACGGGGTCGAGCTTCCCGGCGCGTGCCTCCTCGATGAGGTTGCGGGCATATTTGCTGAGGCTCTGGTAGGTGTCCTCGCTCGACTGCGACTTCACCTGCTGGCCGCCGCGCAGCTCGCGTATGGCGGCTGCCAGCTCCTTCTCCGTCACGCCGGCGTCCTTCAGGATCTTGGCCGCCGTGCTCTGGCTGGCGAGGATGGCGAGCAGCATGAGCTCGAGGCTCACGAACTCGTCGCCCTGCTTGGTGGCGAGCTCCTCGGCGCGGGTGAGCACGGCGTTGCTCTCGCGCGAGAGATATGGCTCGCCGCCCTGCACGCGCGGCAGGCTCTGCAGCTGTGCGTCGAGGGCCTGGCCCACGGCCTGCTCGCTGACGCCGAGCTTGCGGAAGAGGAACTGCGTGACCTGCTGTCCCGTCTGCATGACGGCGTGGAGCAGGTGCTCCGGCTCTATGGCCTGCTGCTGGCGGGCCTCGGCCGTGCGCACGGCCTGCTGTATGGCCTCCTGCGCTTTGATGGTAAACTTGTCGAATGTCATGGCTGTGTATGGTTTTTAGTGTTTTTAATCTTGTTCCTTGGCGGCTTGGCGCCTTTGCGTACTGGCATTGCGCTTAGGGCCGCGCTCGCCAAGCGGTGGCGCAAAAGGCGTGCCTCGCGCCCTTTTCGGCCAAAGAGGCGCGACGGCTGACGCTTTGTCAGCCTCATGCAAGGCCGAAATGCCACTTTGGCCGAAAAATATAGCGGCACACGGCGGGCGGCGCGCGATGGCCCCCGCGCCCGCTGGCGCTATGATGTCCGCCATAGGCCCTTCTGCCCCGCGGCAAGTGACGTTACTCGCCGCGGCGAGTTTCGATGCTTGCCGCGGGGAGTTTCGATATTCGCCGCGGCCTGTTGATGTCCGTGCCGTGGCGAGTTGATGTCCGTGCCGTGGGGTGCTGATGTCTGTGCCGCGACATGCTGATGAGGCTGTTGCGCGGTCCAACACCCCTCTTATGGTCATACAGCATAGCTGAAAACGATAATTTTCGCCAAAAAGCTTTGCCGTTTCGCCGAAATGCCATAACTTTGCACGCTCATACCATTGATGTTGCGGATAATGTGCCGTGGTTCGTCGTCGCGGGCATGGTTTCGCAACGTCAGTGTGGTCTCGAAGACACATCAACAATTACGAACATAAGATGAAACATCACTATCTCACACCGGCGATGACGGTCGTGGCGATGCAGCCCGCATGCCACCTGCTTGGCGCCAGCGACAGCTCCTTCTCCGGCACCATCTCTGGCTATTCGGCCAACACAGGCGGCGGCTTCAGCCAGTCATCAGGGCAGAGCAACGCCGCGAAGTCCAACGAACAGCACTTTGACGATTGGGAGGAATGGAAATGAAGCATCTCAAGATTTTTGCCGTGGGCGCCATGCTGCTGCTCATGGCTGCGTGCTCGTCATCGGCCACCGACGACGTCACACCCACCACCGACGGCGCCAAGCTGCGCCACTTGGTAATCACGCAGACTGCCGACGAGGCCTCGCGCGCCATCATCACGGAGAGTGACGCTACGCTGGCAGCGTCGTGGAAGAGCGGCGATAGGCTGACGTATTACAACTTTAACCTTAGTGAATTTGATGCCCAAACAGGCCAGTATGTGCATTCCACCGGCCCCCTCACAGCCACCACCACAGCCGCCACGTCGGCCTTCGAGGGCGAGGTGACGTGCACACAGGGCGACGCCTTGGCCGTGGTCTATCCTGCCGTTGATAAATTCAGCCCGGTGTCTGGCTCGAGCACGACAAAGGCCAAATACTCCATCTCCCTCAGCGGTCAGGACGGCACGCTGGCCACCCTGGCCGAGAGCTTCCACTATGTGTATGGCGTGGCCACAGTGACGGCCGTCACTGAGACCACCGCCACGGCCACGATGGGGACCACCACGAGCCTGCTCACCGTGTGCAAGTTCTCATTTGTGGATGGCTCGGGCAGCCCCATCGCCATCAGCTCCCTCACTATCAGCTACGGCGGCAACGGCAGCGACCATGGCACCTACCCCCAGACGGCGACCGTGACGTGCAGCGACACGCAGGAGGCGGTCAGCGTAGCTGGCGATGTCAAGAGCCTGGCGGAAGGCGGCAAGCCTCTCACCGTCACGCCCGCGAGCACCCTCAATGCGGTGTATGTCGCCCTGTTGCCCACCACAAACGCGCGCACCTTCTGCTTCACCGTCACCGACGGCAGCGGCGCCACCTACAGCGGCGAGGCCGATGCCCAGCTCACCGCCGGAGAATATGTGCCGGCAACCGGCCTCGTGCTCGCCAAGCAGTAGTTGCTAACCTTCGTCGAGGCAGCAGCGGCGGGCAAGGCTTGGGGTGAGGCCCGCTCGCAGAATAAACCTTAGTTATGTCAGCAGCGGCGGGCAAGGCTTGAGGGCGAGGCCCGCTCGCAGAAGAAACCTTCGTTATGTCAGCAACCGGCAACAGCCAATGGCAATGGCAGGAGGAGGGCTCCTCTTGGAGGGGCGTGGGCATCTACCACCTCACGCTGACACTGCCCTCGCGCGCACCGCTGCTTGGCTCGCTGGAGATTCCCGGGCGCGACCCTGCACAGGCCTATGTGGAGGCCACGGAGCTGGGGCGCGCCCTGCTCACATGCCAATGTGGTGTGCCGACACTCAACCCTCCCATCCAGCTCCTGCAATACTGCCTCATGCCCGACCATCTCCACAGCATCTGGTATGTGCGGGCGCCAATGGAGAAGAGCATCCGCCAAGTGGCGCAGGGCTTCTGGCGCGCAGCAAAGAAGCTGGGGCGGGCTTATAGCTTCCTGCATGGCGTGGCTGCGGGCGCGGCAGCGCCCGCAGCCATGGCCGCCCGCGCTGCCCGCGCCGCCCACGCTGCCCGCCTGACAGGCGGGCCAATCGACGAAAGGGGGAACCCAAGCCCCGGCCCCCTCTCCGCCGGCCCCCTTTCCGGCGCCTCCCTCCCCGCCGGCCCCCTTTCCGGCGCCTCCCTCCCTGCCGGCGCCTCCCTCCCCGCCGGCCCCCTCCCCTCTGGCGGGTTCTCCCTTTCGTCAATTGCCCCGGCTTCCAGCCGGGCGAATCCCCTCCGCGAGATGCTTGGCGACGAGGTCTATTATGGCCTTGCGCCGCTCTTCACCGAGATGCCCTTCATCCGCCCCCTGTCGCGGCGCGGCCAGCTTCAGGCCATGATCCGCTATGTGCAGCTCAACCCTCAGCGGCTTGCCACAAAGCGCCTTATGCCAGGCTACTTCCGCGTGCAAGAGGGCATCGCCATCGCCGGTCGCACATACGCCGGCGTGGGCAACGCCGCCTTGCTGCTCATTGAGCGTCGCGCCACCGTGCATGTGCGCAGCGTGTGGGTGCGCGCCGCCGAACATGGCGAGGCGGCCACCCTACGCAACTACATGAACGGCTGCGTCATTGCCGCGCGCCAGGGCGCGCTGCTCGTCTCGCCCTTCATCTCCGAGCAGGAGAAGGCCGTGCAGACCGTGCTTCTGCGCGAACAGCATCCGTTCATTCTCCTGGCCGACAACGGCTTCCGCGACTACTACAAGCCTTCGGCCGTGCTCTTCGACGCCGTGGCTGCAGGCCGAGTGCTCATCCTCAGCCCCTGGCCCTACGACGCCGGCAAGCGCCACATCAGCCGTGCCGACTGCGTGGCGCTAAATACCATGGCCGAGGAAATCGCCCAGAATCCCTGAAGCCACCGCCACTGCTCCCCCCCCTCCCCATCCCACCCTGCTTCTTAGCCTCCTTTCCCTGCTTCCTTTCCCCTTTCCCCTTTTCCCCTGCTTCCTTCCTCCCCCTGCCTCCTTGCCCCATTTCTCCCTGCTTCCTGTTCCCCCTTTCCCTGCCTCCCCCTTTCCCCCTTTCCGCTTTCTCCCTGCCCACTTTCCTTCCCCTTTCTCCCTGCCCCCCTTTCCCAGCTTCCTTTCTCCCCGCTTCCTGCCTCCTTTCTCCCCTTTCCCAAAGCCTCCTTTTTCTCTTTCTTCGTGCCCCCCCCCAAACCCCCCCAACAGGCCCCAACCCCCGG
>JAFSVI010000085.1 GCA_017445145.1 Bacteroidaceae bacterium
ATCGATGCTCGCCGCGCCTTCCTTCATTGCGCGCCGCGGTGTGCGTGTGGCTACAGGCTGGCGATGAAGGCAGCCATCTCGGGCTTCTTCGCCATGGCGCTGCGGAAGAGGGTGAGCTGGTTGCGCACGCGGTCGAGGTTGTGGTCGGGGTAGCGGCACTTCCAGTACTTGTCGCCGCTGAGGTAGTCCCACAGGAAGCGCACGGCCTGCATGTAGGGGAAGAGCGTGGCGGCGTAGGGCAGCATCTCTTTCTCCAGGGGTGTGAGGAAGCTCTTGGCCGAGCGCAGGTAGCCGCGCGTGAAGGCCTTGAAGATCTCCATGTTGAAGCCCACGTGCGTGAGGTCGGGGTCGTCCTCGGCCGTGAAGTTGGCCGCCGTGCGCAGGAAGTCGCCGTAGTCGGAGAAAATGAAGTTGGGCATCACCGTGTCGAGGTCGATGACACAGAGCACACGGTCCTCCTTGTCGAACATCATGTTGTTGACCTTCGTGTCGCAGTGGCAGATGCGCTTGGGCAAGCGACCCTCGCGCCCCAGGCGCTCGGCCACGGTCATCTCCTCGGCGTGGCCCAGGAGCTCGTCGATGATGGGTTGCACGGTGGCCACGCGGTGGGCGGGGTCCTGGGCGATGACCTCGCGCAGCTGCTCGAGGCGGAACTCCATGTTGTGGAAGTCCTTGATGGTCTCGCCCAGCTGCTCCGGGATGTCGGCCAGCATGGCCTGGAACAGGCCGAAGGCCTCGCCGGCGGCTTCGCTCGACTCGGGGTTCACGGCCTGCTTGGTGACGGCGTCGGCGATGAACACCATCATTCGCCAGGGCTGCCCCTCGACCATGGCATAGAGCTTGGTGGCGTCGGCCTTGGTGGGCATGAAGGTGAGCACGCGGCGGTCGATGTCGGTGGCGCCGGCGGCCTCGAGCTTGCGGCGTATGTGGCGCGTGACGGCGGCAATGTTGCCCATGAGCATGTCCACGTCGGGGAATACGTTGGTGTTCACGCGCTGCAGCACATAGTCGGGGGCGTCTGCCTCGGCTGTCGTCACCAGCAGCGTGTCGTTGATGAGTCCCTCGCCCAGAGGGCGTACTTCGGCGACCGTGCCGCGTATGGCGAACAGGTCGGCAATGTCTTGGTAGTTGTTCATGTGGTTATCGTGGGGTTGAATGTGGAATGTCGGGTGGCGGCTGCGGCAGGCCTTGAGGCCACGGAGCCGGCGCTTTGCGGTCACAAAGATAGCACTTTTGCCGCTCACGCCAGCATCAAAGGCCATCTTTTTTTGCTTTCTTGACACTTTGCGCCCATTTTCTTGCCGCCAAAGCATCGCACATCACAAATTATGCGTATATTTGCAGCCAAATAAGCCGAACGCCAGCCGGCAGCACAACCCCGCCGGCCCAGCGGCAAGCCCAACGCCTCACACCATAAACGAACCAATACATAGAAACCATGACACTCATCAAATCCATTTCCGGCATCCGCGGCACCATAGGCGGACGGGCCGGCGACACTCTCAACCCCCTGGACATCGTCAAATTCGTCTCCGCCTACGCCACACTCATCCGCAAGACGGACACCGTGGGCACGAACAAAATCGTCGTCGGACGCGACGCACGCATCTCTGGCGAGATGGTGAAGAACGTCGTCTGCGGCACGCTCATGGGCATGGGCTTCGACGTCGTCAACATAGGCCTGGCCACGACACCCACCACCGAGCTCGCCGTGACCATGGAGAAGGCATGCGGCGGCATCATACTCACCGCTTCCCACAACCCGCGCCAGTGGAACGCTCTCAAGCTGCTCAACAGCGACGGCGAGTTCCTCAACGCACAGGAGGGGGCCGAGGTGCTGCGCATCGCCGCCGCCGAGGACTTCGAGTATGCCGACGTCGATCACCTGGGCCACTACCGCGAGGACGACACCTACGACCAGCGCCACATCGACCTCGTCAAGAACCTCGCGCTCGTCGATGTGGAGGCCATACGCGCACGACGCTTCCGCGTGGCTCTCGACACGGTCAACAGCGTCGGCGGCATCATTCTGCCCAAGCTGCTCGAGCAGCTCGGCGTGGAGACCGTCACCTGCCTCTACGGCGAACCCACCGGCGACTTCCAGCACAACCCCGAACCCCTGGAGAAGAACCTCGGCGACATCAAGGCGCTGATGCAGAAGGGGGGCTACGACATTGCCTTCGTCGTCGATCCCGACGTGGACCGCCTCGCACTCTTCTGCGAGGACGGAACCATGTACGGCGAGGAATACACCCTCGTCACCGTGGCCGACTACATCCTGCAGCACACACCCGGCAACACCGTGTCAAACCTCAGCTCCACACGCGCACTGCGCGACGTCACACGCCGCTACGGCTGCGAGTATGCCGCATCGGCCGTCGGCGAGGTCAACGTGGTGACGAAGATGAAGGCCACCGGGGCCGTCATCGGCGGCGAGGGCAACGGCGGTGTCATCTACCCCGCCGCACACTATGGCCGCGACGCACTCGTGGGCATAGCCCTCATACTCACCTATCTGGCCAAGAGGGGCATGACAACGTCCGAGCTGCGCGCCACATACCCCCCATACTCCATCGCCAAGAACCGCATAGACCTCACACCCGACACCGACGTCGATGCCATACTGGCGCGCGTCAAGGAACTCTACAAGGACCAGGAGGTCAACGACATCGACGGCGTGAAGATCGACTTCCCCGACAAGTGGGTGCACCTGCGCAAGAGCAACACAGAACCCATCATCCGCGTCTATTCCGAAGCAGCCACCATGGACGCTGCCGACAAGCTGGGCAAGGACATCATGGACGTCGTCATAGCCATGACGAAGTAACCACGCCAACACCGCAACCGCCACACGTGCCGCCCGGCCACAGGCCGCTCCCGCCACACGGAGCGGCGCGGCCGGGCGGCGGCGTGCGGGGAGTTAATTCTTATCAATTTTTCGCCATTTCTGCCACACGATAGCCGCCGTTTGACAAAAAAACCGTAACTTCGCGCCCGAAATGCAAACGTAAAACACATAACCACTATGTCAGACATCAAAGACAGCATCCTCCGTGAGCTGCAACCCGAAAGCTCATTATCCGGCCTCGTGCAGAGGTATGTGAGCGCCAGCGGCCTCCTCATCGTCGCCACCGTGGCGGCCCTCGTCTGTGCCAACATCCCCGGCATCAGCGAGAAGTACTTTGCCATTTGGCAGCAGCCCGTGGCACTGAGCATCGGCAGCTTCAACGTATTCAGCCACGGGGGCCACGCCATGACGCTGATGGACTTCATCAACGACTTCCTCATGTTCTTCTTCTTCTTCAGCGTGGGCCTCGAGATCAAGCGCGAGATACTCTGCGGCGAACTCTCCACACGCCAGAAGGCACTGCTCCCCGTCATCGGGGCCTGCGGCGGAATGCTCATACCCGTGGTGCTCTACTACGCACTGTGCAGCGGCGACCCTCTCGCCGAGCGCGGATGCGCCATACCCATGGCCACCGACATCGCCTTCTCGCTCGGCGTGCTCTCCGTCTTTGGCAAGCGCGTGCCGGCAGGGCTGAAGATATTCCTCGCCGCACTGGCCGTGGCCGACGACCTCGGAGGCATCATCGTCATCGCCATATTCTACTCACAGGGCCTCGCCTGGAACTACCTCCTCGCCGCCGCTGCCGTCGTGGCCATACTGCTCATCGGCAACTACAGAGGCGTGCGCCTCAAGCAGTTCTACGTCCCTCTCGGCCTCGTGCTATGGTACTTCGTGCTCAACAGCGGCATCCACGCCACCATAGCCGGAGTCGTGCTCGCATTCTGCATCCCGGCAAGCCTCGGCCTCGGCACGCGCTACTACCTCGAGCACATACGCGACTGCGTCAACGCCTATCCCGACATCGACGTCACCGAGGCCGACCGCGAGAAAGCCATGGTGCTCGCCACCGGCGAGATACAGCTCCTGCGCCGCATAGAGAGCGCATCCGACCACCTCATATCGCCACTCCAGGACATCGAGGACTACCTGCGCTACCCCATCAACTACGGCGTCATCCCCCTCTTCGCTTTCGCCAACGCCGGCGTGGCATTCGGCGGCCTCACCTTCGGCAACGTCGCCCTCGGAGTGATGATAGGCCTCCTCCTCGGCAAGTTCCTCGGAGTGCTCAGCTTCTCGTGGCTCTCCATGAAACTCGGCTTCTGCCAGATGCCTGCCGGTGCCAACTGGAGGTCGTTTGCCAGCGTATGCATGGTGTGTGGCATTGGCTTCACAGTGTCCATGTTCATAGCAGAACTAAGCTTCAGGGGCGCAGGGGCCGAGGCTGCCGTGTATCTCGACGAGGCAAAGCTCGGCATACTATGCGGCACACTCCTCTCCGCCATCATCGGATGCATAATGCTCTACTTCACACTACCAAAGCCACAGCCTAACAACCCATAGCGCACCGCAGCACAGCTGCCCGCCGCCGCCCGCCGCCTCTTCGCTGTCTGCGCCGCCAGCCCCGCCTCCCGCGCTGCTGCCCAGCGCCGCCGTCGCCTCGCTGCTGCCTCCCCGCCGCCCGCCGCCCGCCGCCTC
>JAFSVI010000086.1 GCA_017445145.1 Bacteroidaceae bacterium
ACGGTGTATGAAATGACACCCTCGTCAACCGTTGTGCTGAGGTCTGTCCAGCTCCAGCTGTCGCCAGCCTTGTAGGTGACGACGTATTGGGGGCTGTCGTAAGTTGTTGTGCTGTAGATCTTGATGATGTTGCCGACAGCAAGACCCGCGAATATGCCCGACGGAGTCTCGAACTGCGTGCCTGGAGCCACTTCAGTGTTCCATGAGATGGCTTCGCTGCCCTCCCACACTGTTGTTTCCTGTGTCCGCGCTGTGGCCGTCATGGCGAGTGCGGCGAGAATAAATAAGGAAAGATGTCTCATGATGTTTGAAAGATGTTTGTTTGAGGTTGAATGATGATTTTGATGGATTTCGGCGGCAAAGGTACGCCGAAAAATCGCCGCCGTCTGCCACTATGCTTGCCAAAACCGACACTTTGCCGCGGGATGGGGTTCAAGCTGCCGCGCCGATGGCAACAAAGCACCGCGGGTGGGGGCGGCATCTGCCGCGGCGAGTTGCGCAACTTGCCGCGGCGAGTAAACAAAAACCCCGCGGCAAGTTTCGTAACTTGCCACGGGGTGTCGTTTCGCTGTGCGCGGCTGCCGTCGCTGTAGCCGCTGGGGTGTCGGGGGGGGTGGAGTGGGTCAGACGATGACCTTCGTCTTTTGGTACTTCTGTCGGAACTCGGTGGGGCTGCATCCCTTGCGCTTGCGGAAGAGGCGGTTGAAGTTGGAGAGGGTGTTGAAGCCCGTGTCCCAGCATATCTCGGCCACGGTGTCGGTGGTATCGACGAGGCGTCGTGCGGCATTGCCCAGACGCACGCCTACGACATACTCGCTGACGGTTTTGCCCGTGGCCTGGTGGAAGTAGCGGCTGAAGGCCGTGGGTGCCATGCCGACGAGGTCTGCGAGGCGCTCGAGGGTGATGTCGTCGGCATAGTGGTCGGCGACGTAGCTCTTCACTTTGAGCACGCGTCGCGAGTCGCTCTCGACATCGACCTTGGCGAATGCCGACGAGGCGAGTTCGCGTGCGCTGTCGCACTTTGACAGCTCATAGAGGATGGCGAAAAGCTCATGCACGGCGAGAAAGCTCTCCTCGATCTTCGAGAGCGCCACGAGGCGGTGATAGACCATGCGTATCGCCGTCTGGGGGAATGCCAGCCCGTGCTTGGCGCGCATCAGCATCTGGTAGATGCTCTTGTAGGGGTTGGTGTGGAATGGCGACGTGGGAGCCTCGAAGTCCAGGCGGAACTGCACCGTCACCTCGTGGACGTCGGCGCTGCGACACTGGTGCTGCTCCCACACGTGCTCCAGCTCGGGGCTGGTGATGAGCACAAGGTCGAGGTCGCCAATGACCTCGCTGGAGTCGCCCACGATGCGTCGGCACCCGGCTCCGTCGGCCACGAAGTTGAGCTCGAAGATGTCGTGGCAGTGGATGGGGTATGTGAACTCCCGCTTGTGGCGGTCGGCCACGTACATGAAGTCGTGTTCGCCCAGCGGGGTGATCTCGTGGAGCACGCCGCCGCCGGTGTGGGGTATGGTGGGTGTGTCGCTCATAGGCCGATGGCGCAAAAGTAGGTGTTTTGGCGCAAACGGCCAAAGGGAAGGCCCTTTTTTGTGGGCATAGTGTCGGGATATGCAAAAAAAAGCTTACCTTTGCCCGCGAAATCATATTGCCACACCCCCGCAGCCATGACCACTACAGACATCCTACCCGCATCGTATGCCGACTTCCTCGCAGCCACATGGCGCACCGACGCCGTGGCGCTCCTGCGCGAGGGGCTGCGCCAACCCTCGCCGGTGAGCATACGCCTCAACGCCGCACGCGGCCTGACGGCCCCCGACGGCGCGCTGCTGACGGAGGCCCCCGACGACGCCATGGCGCGCAGCGTGGAGGGCTATGCCGGGCGCGTGGCGTGGTGTGGCGAGGGCATCTATCTGGAGCGCCGCCCGACGTTCACCGCCGACCCGCTGCTCCACGCCGGGGCCTACTACGTGCAGGAGGCCAGCTCGATGTTTGTGGCCCACGTGGCGCGCCACATCAAGAGCCTTGGCTTGGGGCCGTGGGAGACCGGCGCCGTGGGTCGCTGCCTGGACCTCTGCGCGGCTCCCGGCGGCAAGACCACGCTCCTTCGCTCGCTGCTGCCCACAGGGTGCCTGCTCATCGCCAACGAGCCAGTGCGCCAGCGCGCCATGGTGCTGGCAGAGAATGTGGCCAAGTGGGGACAGGAGGGGGTGCGCGTGACGACGGCTCTGCCGCGCCAGCTCGTGGCGGCGCTGCGCAGCGATGCCTCTCTCGCGGGCGGAACGGCGCTTTTCGACCTCGTCGTGGCGGACGTGCCGTGTTCGGGCGAGGGCATGTTCCGCAAGGAGGACGAGGCTCGGCGCCAGTGGTCGCCGCGCCTGGTGGCGGAGTGTGCAGCGCTGCAGCGCGACATCGCACACACGGCGTGGGAGGTGGTGCGGCCCGGCGGCTGCCTCATATATTCAACATGCACGTTCAACGCCGAGGAGTGTGAGGGCAACGTCATGGCGCTGGCGCGCGACCTCGGTGCCGAGCTCATGGACATACCCGTGGAGGAGGCGTGGGGTGTGCGCCGCTTTGCCGACGTGGCGCGCGCCGACGTGCTCGCCGCCCTCTCGCCGCAAGAGCGGCTCTGGGCCGGGCGCTGCTACCATTTCATCCCCGGCGCCGTGCGCGGCGAGGGGTTCTTCTGTGCCGCATTGCGCAAGGGCGGTGGCGCCATGCCCGCCGATGACGCCCCGCGCCACAAGAAACGCAAGGGCGGCGGTGGCGGCCTGGCCGCCGACGGGCTGTTGCTGCCCACCGACCAGATCGACACGCCGCCGGGCATGGCGGCCGGCAGCCGCGTGCCGCGAGTGGAGCTCACGGCCGCCGACGCGCTGCGCTATCTCTCGCGCGAGAGCCTCGTGCTGCCGCCGGAGGTGGCGCTGGGCATAGTGCAGGTGTGCCACCGCGGGCAGCGTCTGGGGTTTGTCAAAAACATAGGCTCGCGCGCCAACAACCTCTACCCCAAGGAGTGGCGCGTGCGCAGCGGTCGCCTTCAGCCCCACAGCATCTTCCTCTGAGCGAGCAAGTGCCGTCAGAGCAGCACGCGGTCGCCACACTGCTTGGCAAGCTCCTTCTGCGCGAGCTTGGACTCCTGCAGCTTGGTCATCAGCTCCAGGAAGCGGCTCTTGTCGGAGGTGATGGCGGGGTTGCGCAGCTCGGCCATCAGGTTGGCAATGAGGTCGTCGATGATGGCCAGCTTGTAGTCGGTCATCAGGTGGGGCATGATCTCGACGAGGCGGTCCTCGTCGGGAGCGATGGCTTTCGTGCGGCTGTGGATTTTGCTCAACGTCTCGTCGTCGTGGGCCAGACGCGTGGAGAGCTGTGAGATGGTCTCGTCGGGGTGGTTCTCGAAATAGCGGCTGGCGCGGAACCCCTCGTCGCCAGCGTGGGCAATGGCTTCGCCAAGCATGCGCGCAAAGAGGGGGTTGCGCAGCTGCAGCCCGTCCTGTTCCAGCGAGTAGCGGATGTAGTCGATGACCGTCAGCGGCTGCGTCTCGCCGTCGTCGCCCTCCACGTCGCACATCACCTTCTCGCCGTGGCGCACGAGCATCTGTATGAGCAGCTCCTCCTTCTTGGTGAACAGCTGCTCGGCGGCCTTGTTGGCAGTGGAGAGCACCGTGGCGGGTGCCGAGGGCTGGGGTGGGGCTGCGGCAGAGGGGTCGAGACCTGCGGCGAGCATGGCCTCCTCCTCGGGGGTGAGGCCGCTATCAGCTGGATTAGATGAACTTGACGGACTTGGTGAACTGGATGAACTGGAAGAATTAGAGATACCAGATGAACTATCAGAGTTAGAAACACCAGCAGGACCAGTGCTGCTACCAGGGTTCGCTTGGCCATCCGTGCTGCCGGCGGCCGCCTGTCGCTGTTCGCGTTCGCGTTCGCGCTGTCGTTCTTCGCGCTGCTGTTTGCGCACGCGTGCCACGGCTGATGTTATGAGTTCCTCGCGCATGCCCATGGTCTGGGCTGTCTCCTTGATATATAGCGTGCGCGTGATGTCGTCGGGAATCTGCGCCAGGCTCACGACGATGTTGTTGGTCAGCCGCGAGAGCTGGATGGGGTCGCCCTTGGCCTCGCTCAGCACGAGGTCGGTCTTGAAGCGTATGAAATCCACCTGATGCTCGCGCAGATAGGCCTGATACTCCTCTGAGGTGTGCTTGCGTGCGAAGCTGTCGGGGTCGTCGTCGTCGGGCAGGAGCAGGAGCTTCACGTTCATGCCCTCGGCCAGAATCATGTCGATGCCTCGCTGCGATGCCTTGATGCCTGCGGCATCGCCGTCGTAGATGACGGTGATGTTCTCCGTGAAACGGTGGATGGCACGTATCTGCTCGTGGGTGAGCGCCGTGCCGCTGCTGGCCACTACGTTCTCCACACCCATCTGGTGCATGGCCATGACGTCGGTGTAGCCCTCGACGAGGTAGCAGAGGTCGGCCTTGACGATGGCCTTCTTGGCGAAGAAGAGGCCGTAGAGCTCGCGTTTCTTGGAGTAGATGCTGCTCTCGGGCGAGTTCTGGTACTTGATGCTGACGCCCTTGGTGGCGGCGGCGAGCACGCGTCCGCCGAAACCCACCACCTTGCCCGAGACGGTGTGGATGGGGAAGATGACGCGCGCGCGGAAGCGGTCGTAGGTCTTGCCGGCCTCGTTGCGGATGCACAGGCCGGTCTGGAGCAGATAGTCCTCCTTGTAGCCGGCGGCACGCCCGGCCTGCCACTGCGCGTCGTAGCGGTCGGGGCAGTAGCCGAGCTGGAACTTGCGGATGATGTCGTCGCGGAAACCGCGCTGGCGGAAGTAGGCCAGCCCCACGGCACGGCCGTCGGGCGTGTCGAACATCTGCTGCTGGAACCACGTGTTGGCCCACTCGTTGACAACGAAGAGGCTCTCGCGCTCGCCAGCCTCGGCGCGCTCCTCGTCGGAGAGCTCGCGCTCCTTGATCTCGATGTGGTATTTCTTGGCCAGATAGCGCAGGGCATCGGGATAGGAGAGTTGCTCGTGCTTCATGATGAAATGCACGGGCGTGCCGCCCTCGCCGCAGGCGAAGCACTTGCAGATGTTCTTCGACGGCGACACCATGAACGACGGCGTGCGGTCGTCGTGGAACGGACACAAGCCCTTGAGGTTGGCTCCGGCACGTTTCAGTGTGACGAAGTCCGAGACAACATCCACGATGTTCGCGGCGTCGAGGATGCGGTCAACTGTTGCCCTGTCAATCATGCTGGTGTGTTGGTGTCAGAGGTTTGTGTGGCCTGGGCCGAGGGCTCGCGGCGCGTGTCCCAGAAATCGACGATATAGATGACATCGTTCTTGACGGTGTAGATGATTTTGTTAAGCTTGTTCACCACCAAGCTACGATACATAATTGGTTCATTGGCAAGAAAACGTTCTATCGGTCCGAGATTCGGATGCCTTAATAATAGTGTCGCCACTTCGTCCACCTCTTCGAGAAAGGCACGGCTGGACCATTCGCCGAAAGTGCGACTAATATAGACTGCAACAGCATCTACTTTTCGCCTTGCTTTCTTTGACCATTGCAGTCTCATAGACTCTCAGCGTAATGTTCTTTTGATGCGCTTCTCTCCGAGTAAGGCACTCCTGTCAGTTCATAGAGGTCGCGCATCACTTCTTCGTGAGTGTAATATTCTCCAGCCTCAATCTGGCGCATGCCTTCCTGGACGCTTGCAACGAGTTCCTCGACGGTGTATGGCGTGAGGTCCTCTTGGACGTGAGTGGGCGCGCAGAGCTGGTCGGCCAGCCAGTGGCGCTCGTCGTAGGTGAGATTCAGGCCCTGGATGTAGGCCCATAGGTTTTGCATATCTGTGGTCATGACTGTAGCTGTTGATTAAAGTCTGTAGATTGGCGCCTGTGGCGTGAGGCCGCAAATCGCTCATTCGTGCAATTCGCATAATTCGTTGCGCAGTGTCTCATGCCATTAAGCGTTAATTCGTGCAATTCACATAATTCGTTGCGCACAGGCCACCCCCGTCAGTCGAGCGGCACGGCCTCGAGGAGGTAGATGGCGTCGAGGCTCCATAGGGCGCAGTCGTTGGTGGTGGTCTCTGGGCTCTCGATGAGCGGTTGCGGCACCTCGGGCGGCATGAGCTGGCGTGGGCTGAAGCGGTAGTGCTGCTCCTTGGTGTTGTAGAGCCACATGTCCTGCCACACCTCGTCGGCCAGACGCCGTGCCTCGGCGCGGTCCTTGAGGTGGGCTGCGGCGTAGCCCTTGAGGCGGCTGATGCGGAAGCGGTTCTTCGTGACCTTGTGGTAGCGCGCGTTGTGGTCGAGATAGGCGGCGGCAAACTTCTTGTTGGGCACCATCTCGAGCATCTCGTGCATGAGCTCGAAGCCGCCCATGATGAGCTTGAGGTGGTTGGTGCTGATCTCGTTGCGGTCGCCCTCCCAGCTGAGGATGCCCGTGGCGGGGTCGTAGCCCAGCACGCCCGGGCCGGTGAACATGCCGTTGGGCAGTACGGCGATGCTCTTCATGCCGGCCTCGATTTTGCGGCGATAGACGGGGTTGAGGGTGCGCTCGTACTCGGTCATCCAGTTGCCGGCATAGGCCACCCAGTCGGGGCCTATGCGCAGACGTGCCGGGGCGGTGCAGGGATATTTCTCGCGCGGCAGGGCCAGGCGCATGGGGTCGATGGTGTAGAGCATCTGGTCGGCGTCGCGCGTGGCCGTCATGAGGTCGCCGGTGCGCTCGTCGGTGGTGAGATAGTAGTAGAAGCGGTTCCAGGCGGCCTGCGAGATGCGTGCCTCCTTGGCGCCGCAGCCCCAGTGGCTCACGTTGTGGCGCGACCCCAGCCCGGCGAAGGGGCCGCTGTGATAGACATCGACCTCCATGCAGTGGCGCGTCATGGCCTCGGCCATGCGCCACACGTCGGGACGTGCCGTGCGCAGGAACGAGTACCAGAGCCACGAGATGCTGCCCAGCTCGGTGTTGTCCCACGCGAAGCCGCCCACGTCGTACTTCCACTCGTGGCGGTCGGGGTCGTAGCCGTGCATGAAGTCGCCATAGTTCCAGAAGCCATACCAGTGGCGCTCATCCACGGCACGGACGTAGAAGTCGAGATAGTCCTTCAGCAGGGCTTCCACCTTGGCGCGGCGGGCGTTGCTCGTGTCGGGCAGGCTCCACACGCCGAAGGCGCGGCGCGAGTGCAGGTACTCGGGCGTGCAGACGAGGGGCGCGTCCTCGGCCTGCTGGCGGGCGCGTGCCGCCACGGCGGCACGACCAGGGTATGCACGCTCTGGCATGAGCATGAGCGTTGATGTGCGTGCTATGCCGTTGGGCGTGGACATGCCGGGCTGCACGTCCTCGTAGGAGGCGTTGAGGTCATGGGCCACGTTGTCGTAGTGGCGCAGGTCCATGGGTCCGGCATCGGGGCTCCACAGGTAGGCGGTGAGGTAGGCCACGTCGTGGGTGGCGCTATCGACCCGCAGCGAGGCGGGGTAGCTCTCCCAGAAGTCCTTCACGCTGATGCCCAGCCCGCCGCTGACGTCGCCGGCGAAGGCGTAGCCGGCGGCGCGGCGGCCGGTGTGGGTGCCTATCCACATGTTGCCCTCGTGGGCGCGCTTCTGGATGGCATAGCCCTCGTCGTTGGGCTGCGAGAGGCGGAAGGTGTTCCAGCGCGCCCAGTGGCGGATGAGGTCGCGGCCACGCTCGTCGAAGGTCTCCGGCTCGGGCACGCGCTGCCCGGCCACCTGCAGACGCTCGGGAGTGCCGTCGCCCAGGATGCGGCGCCCGTTGAGGGGCTGCACGCTCTCGGCCCACACGCCGCCGTCGTGCGTGGCAAAGGCCACGTGGCGGTTGTAGGCCTGCTCGCGCATGGGCACCTCGAAGCGCACGCCCAGCGAGCGGATGAAGTCGTGGTGCTCGTCGCCATTATATATAAAGGTGTGGACCATGCGCACCTGTTCCGTGCCGGCGAAGAAATAGAGACGCACGGTGAAGGGGAGCCATTCCGTGGGCAGATGGTAGCCCTGCTGGCCGTTGGAGGCTATTTCGCTTTGCGATGGCGGGGTGGTTGCTACATGCAGTTGGCTCATGTCGTAGAGATAGTGGCCCTCGATCTTCACCACTGCCCGCACCGAGCCTGCACGCTCCACCTCCACCTTCCCCACTTGCGAGACGTAGTTGTGGAAACGGATGTTGCCAACGCCCTCGGTGTAGGGCTGGTCCTGGGTGGAACAGACGAGGCTGCCGCGCCCGGCTACGCGCGTGTTGTCGAGGACGATGCTGTCCATGATGGCCGTGCCGCTCTTGGGGATATAGGCGGCAAAGGTGCCGGCGGCGATGAGGATTTGGTTGGGGGTCTCGCTGACGGTGAGGGATGCTTCGCCGCTAAGCGGCTCGCCATGCGACACCGCGCCAGTATTCTTGCTGCCTTTGGCGCCCTTCGTGGCATGAAGGGCGAAGCTGACGCTCTCCGTGCCGCCAGGGATGACGGCTGCGAAGCCACCCCACTTGATGCTGCCGTCGGGCCAGTAGGCCGTGGGCCAGAAGTCGGCGGCAACGGCTACGCCCTTGTCGGTGGTCAGCGTGAAGGCATCGGTGGGGCGCATCTCGCCCTGGCGGAAGGGGATGCCGAAGCTCACGGGCTTGTCGCCCTGCGGGGTGTTGCCAATCCAGTGGAGACGCGCTGGCGCGTCGGCCGTCGTGCCGTCGGCGGCGAGGGCCGCGGTGGTCGTCAGCGACAGCGATGCCACCACGAGTGCCATCACGCCGCGAAGTGTCGAATGGTGATTCATGTCGGTTGAGCGTTTGGGGAAGGGTTAATGTGTCACTTGCAAAGGCAAAGGTAGTGCTTTTTCCCGAAACGGGCTTCTTTTTGCGCCATTATTTCACCTTCGAAGAATTATTTCGCCAAAAAGTGGCCTCCGATTGCACATTAATTGCTATATTTGCAGCCACATTCCGAACATAACACGTCTTAAAACTCATAAAAGCGCAATCATCATGAAGCTACGCCACCTACCCACACTGCTCACAGCCGCAGCAATGGCCACGGCTTGCACCAACAGCCCACAGACAGCACAGGAGGAAATCAACGACTCCACAACGCCGCTTCACCTGTTGAAGCCCGACTACAAGGTGCCATACGGCGAACTCAGCGCCGACTCCGTCAAGGCCGCCCTCGACCGTATCTTCGCTTACATCGACAGCGAGTTGACACCCGTGTTGCTCGACAAGGACGGCAACGAACTCACCGAGGAGAAGGTCACACCCCTGCCCGAGGGAGCTACCATCAAGCGCGGCGCATTCCGCATCGGCTCATACGAATGGGGCATCACCTACCAGGCATTGCTCGCCGCCCAGGAGGCCACGGGCGACCAGCGCTATGGCACCTATGTGGAACGCGCCATGGGCACCCTGCGGTTGGCCTATCCGCTGTTCCTCAAGCGCGATGGCAACAAGCCGGAGATTGAGGATGCACAGATGGAACAGGTCATACACCCGCGTGCCCTCGACGACTGTGGCACGATGTGCACGGCCATGATGAAGTACGCCAAGGCTAACCCCGACAGCCGTAGCGACGGCTCCATTGGCTCACAGGGCACCGTCGTATCCATCGACACGCTCATCACCAACTACTTCAACTTCGTGGAGTACGGACAGATGCGCATCAGCGCCGGTCCCGGCGACGAGCTCTTTGCGCGCCACCGTCCGCAGCACAACACCATCTGGCTCGACGACATGTACATGGGCATACCCACGCTGGCCTACGCCGGCATCTACTTCGACAACCCGAAATACTTCGACGAGGCCGCAACGATGTACAAGAGCTTCGTGCGCCGCATGTGGGTGCCGGAGAAGCAGATCTACCGCCACGGCTACGTCGAGGGTCTGGCACAGGAACCCACCTACCACTGGGCACGCGCCAACGGATGGGCCATCCTGACCACTGTGGAGCTGCTCGACATGCTGCCCGAGACGCACCCCGACCGCCCGTTCATACTCAACCAGCTGCGCGCTCATGTGGCAGGCCTATGCGCACTGCAGTCGAGCGAGGGCTTCTGGCATCAGCTGCTGGACCGCAACGACAGCTATCTTGAGACATCGGCCACGGCAATCTACTGCTACTGCATAGCCCACGCCATACGCAAGGGGTGGCTCGAGGGCATCACCTACGGCGGCGTGGCGCAGCTCGCCTGGCACGCCCTGAGCACCAAGATCACTGCCGACGGACGCGTTGCAGGGACCTGTGTGGGCACGGGCATGGCCTTCGACCCGGCATTCTACTACTACCGCCCCGTCAGCGCCGCAGCCGCCCACGGCTACGGACCTGCCATCTGGGCCGCAGCAGAGATGATAGCCCTGCTGGGCGAGTGGCACCCCCGCACCAACGACAGTGGCCTCCACTACTACGAACAGGAACAGACCAACCCCTCGCCACTCTTCTACGTCACCGAGGACGGCAAGGGCGAGGCCGTGAAGTAACAAAGAGCAAATGAAGCATCTTGTCAGTATTTGCGCCCTGCTCGCCGCTGCGGCGCTCACGCAGACGGCGTGCAACTCATCGCCGTCGCAGACGAATGCAGACGCCATGACGTTCACCGTCAGCGTCACGAACCCCAGCGACACGGACCGCAAGGACGTGCCTGTCGTCATAGACCTGCACAAGGCCCTCGGAGATAAGGCCGCCACGGTTACATCCGTAGTGGTCATCCATGAAGAGGACCCATCAGAGACCGTCATAGCGTGTGAAATGCCGGAAGTTGTCAAACTCCCCTCGCAGCTCGATGACCTCGACGGCGACCTTGCGCCCGACGAGGTGGCCTTTGTCTGCAACATACCGGCCAACAAGAGCGTTGCCTTCCGCGTGGAGTGTTCGACAGATGAACCCATGGCCAGCTATCCCGCACGCGTCAATGCCTTCATGAAGGTGTGGGACCGCAAGTACCGCTACCCCTACATCAACAGCATCGAGTACCAGGGCCGCAACGAACCCCTCGCCACCTACGACGCCATCTACGGCCACGGCGCACAATGGGAGTCGGAACTCGTGGGCTTCCGCGTGTATATGGACCACCGCCAGAGCATCGACATCTACGGCAAGCCCACACCGCAGCTCGTGCTGGACAGCACCAACTTCTACAGCACGCGCGAGGACATGGCCGCCGGTCGCGGATGCGACATCCTCTTTGCCGGGGCCAGCGTGGGGGCCGGCTCGTTCCGGGGGTATGTCGATGGCGAACCGACCTACGTCGATAGCGTGGAGGCGCGCGGACAGCGCGTCATGGCCAGCGGACCTGTGCGCACCATCGTGGAGGTGACCGACCGCGGCTGGTACTACCAGGGTCGCACGCTGCAGATGCGCCAGCTCTACACCACCTGGGCCGGACACCGCGACGTGCAGGTGGATATCGTCCTGCGCGGACACACCGACAGCCTCCTCTTCGCCACCGGCGTGCAGAAGATAGAGATGGACAACGAGGGCTTCCTCACGCCCGACGGCCTGGCAGGCTCATGGGGCAAGAACGTACCCGACAAAGCTGCCGAGGACCTCGTAGAGGGTGTGGGCCTCGGCGTCTATGCCCCGGCCGCGAACCTCAGCACCACGAAGGAGGACTCGCTGAACTACCTCACCATCCTGCGCCCCGATGCCGACGGACGCATACGCTACCACCTGGCCATCTGCGCCCTGATGGAGGAGGGCGGCTTCCGCACCTCGGCAGAGTGGTTCGAGTGGCTGCGCCAATGGCGCACACAGCTCGACACGCCATGCGTGGTGAAATACTAAACCTCACAACCATAACCTCATAACCTCACAATAATGGGAAAAGTACTTATCATCGGTGCCGGAGGCGTAGCCACAGTGGCCGCACATAAGATGGCACAGAACCCCGGCGTGTTCACCGAAATAATGATAGCCTCGCGCACAAAGGCCAAATGCGACCGCCTGGCAGAGGACATCAAGAAACGCACAGGCTACACCGCCGTCGCCACAGCACAGGTCGATGCCGACAATGTGCCGGAGCTTGTCGAACTGTTCAACAGCTACCGGCCTGACATAGTGGTGAACCTGGCACTTCCATATCAGGACCTCACAATCATGGAGGCTTGCTTGCAGACGGGCTGCAACTACCTCGACACGGCCAACTACGAGCCGAAGGACGAGGCTCACTTCGAGTATTCCTGGCAGTGGGCCTACCGCGAGCGCTTCGAGAAGGCGGGGCTGACGGCCATCCTCGGCTGCGGCTTCGACCCGGGTGTCACCAGCATCTACACGGCCTACGCCGCCAAGCATCATTTCAAGGAGATACAGTATCTCGACATCGTGGATTGCAACGCCGGAGACCACCACAAGGCTTTCGCCACGAACTTCAACCCCGAAATCAACATCCGAGAGATAACTCAGAAGGGTCTCTACTGGGAGAATGGCCAATGGGTGGAGACGGAACCGCTCGAAATTCACAAGGACCTGACCTACCCCGAGATAGGCCCGCGCGACAGCTATCTGCTCCACCACGAGGAGATTGAGTCGCTCGTCATCAACTACCCTACCATCCGACGCGCACGCTTCTGGATGACCTTCGGACAGCAGTACCTCAAGCACCTCGAAGTAATCCAGAACATTGGCATGAGCCGCATAGATGAAATAGAGTACGAAGCCCCGCTGGCCGACGGCTCAGGAACAGCAAAGGTGAAGATAGTGCCGCTGCAGTTCCTCAAGGCCGTGCTGCCAAACCCGCAGGACCTCGGCGAGAACTACGAGGGCCAAACCAGCATCGGATGCCGCATACGGGGCATAGGAAACGATGGCAAGGAGCACACGTACTACGTCTATAACAACTGCTCCCACCAGGCCGCATACGAGGAGACGGGCATGCAGGGCGTGAGCTACACCACCGGTGTGCCGGCCATGATTGGTGCGATGATGTTCCTCACCGGCAAGTGGGTCATGCCAGGCGTACACAACGTGGAGGAGTTCGACCCCGACCCATTCATGGAGCAGCTCAACCAGAAGGGGCTGCCCTGGCACGAGCTGCATGACATAGACCTCGAACTGTAATACAAACCTATATACATATATATATAAGTCATGGCAAAGACAGACACCAACCCCATCACCGATGAGAAGGCGGCGCGCCTTCAGGCTCTGATGACGGCAACATCCAAAATCGAGAAGGACTTCGGAAAGGGCAGCATCATGCGCCTCGCTGGAGGTGCAACGGAGAAAATCGACGTCATACCCACGGGCAGCATAGCACTGAACCATGCGCTCGGTGTAGGTGGCTACCCGCGCGGACGCATAATAGAAATCTTCGGCCCGGAGAGTTCCGGTAAGACAACCCTCACCATCCACGCCATCGCCGAGGCACAGAAGGCTGGAGGCATAGCGGCATTCATCGATGCCGAGCACGCCTTCGACCCCACCTACGCGCAGAAGCTCGGTGTTAACCTCGAAGAGCTGTGGATCTCCCAGCCCGACAACGGCGAACAGGCACTGGCCATCGCCGACCAGCTTATCAGCTCGTCGGCAGTGGATCTCGTGGTCATCGACTCCGTGGCAGCGCTCACGCCCAAGGCCGAAATCGAAGGCGACATGGGCGACAACAAGGTGGGGCTGCAGGCACGCCTCATGAGCCAGGCGCTGCGCAAACTCACGGCCACCATAAGCCGCACAAAGACATGCTGCATATTCATCAACCAGCTGCGCGAGAAGATTGGCATCATGTTCGGCAACCCCGAGACCACAACCGGCGGCAACGCACTGAAGTTCTACTCCAGCGTTCGTCTTGACATACGCAAGGTCACCACACTCAAGGACGGCGACGAAGCCATTGGCAACCAGGTGCGAGTGAAGGTGGTGAAGAACAAGGTGGCACCACCATTCCGCAAGGCTGAGTTTGAGATTAGCTTCGGCGAGGGCATTAGCCGTGCCGGCGAGATTGTGGACCTCGGCGTGGAGTATGGCATCATCAAGAAGAGTGGCTCGTGGTTCTCGTATGAGGACTCGAAGATAGGCCAGGGCCGCGATGCCGTGAAACGCCTGATGAAGGACAACCCCGAGCTGGCCGACGAAATCGAGGCTAAGATTGCCGCGACAATGAACGAAGGCAACGCTTGACGTTAATCGCCAACGTGGGCCTACATGCCGTCAGGCGTGTAGGCCCACGTTGGCTTTTCACAGTACTTGCCCGCGGGCCGGTCAGCGAAGCTTCCACGCATCGCCAACCAGGGTGAGGGGGATGTCAATTTCTTCTGACGTACTGTCGGCAAACACCAGTTCCACAAACACCTGGGCTGCACTGCCCACAATGGTGTCGCCCCTCACGGCAAACGTGGCTATGCCGCCACGTCGCGATGCCATGGCGGCGATGTGTTCTGCCATGACATCTGCTATGACCTGACGGTACTGTGCATCGCACGAGTCGATGTCGGCGCTGGCAGCGGCGAGGGTTGTGGCATCACCGCCAATGACATGGCCGACAAACTCTGAGGCGGCCTGCCGGGCAGCACGTTGTTCGGCCGTCAGACCGTCGCTGCGGCATCCTGCCATCAGCGCAGAAACGACCACTGCGGCTGCAATGCTTTTTCCTTTTGCTGGTATCATCGCTTGGTCACTGTCTGATGACACGGCTCACACGTCCTGCCGAGTTGAACTGAACTTTTGTGCCGTCGAAATAATCCCATTGTGTGCCGCCAGAGCGGAGACGGTGTGTGCGGTCGGGGTCGCCCTTGGCCATGCGCACGTCCTCGCGAGTCATGCCCACGGATACCACACCGCCCATCATGTTCATGAAGTCGCCTGATGACTCGGTGGCAGTGGACTGTGAGCTGCCACGACGACGAGTGGTGCTGCCCGTGTGGGTGTGGCGAATTTCCGAGTTCGAAGGCACATACGTCTCACCGATGGTGAACAGGTCGTCGAAATAGCTCTCGTCGTTGCCGTCGATGTCGCCCACAACGCTGCTGTTCTCAAAGGTCACATCCTTGCGATAAACCTTGCCACCGCTGGTGAGCGTGAGCGTGTAATAGGGCGAATCCACACCCTTGGACTTAACGCTTTGGACAACAAACTTCGTGGCTGCACGAACGCTCGTCGGCACACCGGCTACCGTCATCTGGCACGCACGGCGGAGGGTGACGTACTTACCAAGAAGCTGTTCCGACATTTTGGCAGATTTCATGTCACTCTGGCTACCAATGGAGAATGCCTTGGCAAAGTGGTGGTGCTCCTTATTCATAATGAAGTCCTCGTTGGACATGGCGCTGTTTGTGCAACTCATGGCCACGCTGTTGAAGTAAAGCTGACCGTCGTCGGTGCGGAACACAATCTTGACAGGATATTCACGAGTGCCAACGCCTACGCGTTCCACACGCACATGTGTGCCCACACGCAACTGGCTTTCAACGTATCCGCTGGCACTCGACGGGCTGTCGCGATACACCACGGGGGACTTCAACCATAGCTCGCGACCTATGAGGAGCTCACGAGCGCGGTCCACGTCGCCAAGAAAAGCCAATGCCGGAACGCCACCTCCCTGAATGCGGCGACAATAGTCGTCAAAGGACAGCGTGCGCACTTCGTAATAGTAGGCGTGTTGCGTCTCCTCGCAGACGAACATCATGCGGAACCAACCACGCTCAGTGCGCTCGTGGCCTCTGTATTCCAGCACTTTATGTGCCAGCTCGCTCGTGCCAACCTCATGGCCGGTGAGACTGTCGGTAAAGGTGCGTATGAAGGAATCCTCATCGCCTGGCACGACAAAGAAGCGCATGCCTGGATGCCAGTCGCACACACTGATGTAGGGGAAATGTTCGGCAAGAAACTTCTCCTCAGCACTGGAGGCAGAAGTGGCAACAACACTGTCGCTGCCTGCAGCTGACGTCGTATCGTAGGTGGTGACGATGTAACCGCTCTGGGCATGTGATGTGGAGCACATAAGGGCTAAGCCGGCTGCCACAATCATACGGGAAATAGGTGTTCTTATGGTCATTACTGTAGCTTTTTGCGCTGCAAAGGTAAGTAAAAAATCATAAATACCATATCTGACACACGTTTTTTTGTGAAAAAACACATTGCTGCACCACCCCTCTTTGGCACGCACTTTGCTATCTACTTGCCAACGCCATGAGGCTGCATAGGCTGATGGCACCGTAACAACTACAACAAACAAAGCAAAAACATACTACTATGGCTAAGAAAATTATTGGAATCGACCTGGGTACGACTAACTCATGCGTATCCGTATTCGAAGGCAACGAACCTGTTGTCATCGCTAACTCTGAGGGCAAGCGCACTACCCCCTCCATCGTCGCCTTCATGAAGGACGGCGAGCGCAAGGTGGGAGACCCCGCCAAGCGCCAGGCTATCACAAACCCGAAGAACACCATCTTCTCCATCAAGCGCTTCATGGGCGAGACCTACGACCAGGTGCAGAAGGAGATAGGCCGAGTACCCTACGAGGTGAAGCGAGGCGACAACAACACACCACGTGTTGATATCGACGGACGCCTCTACACACCGCAGGAAATCAGCGCCATGATTCTCCAGAAAATGAAGAAAACCGCTGAAGACTATCTCGGCACAGAGGTCACCGATGCCGTCATAACGGTGCCGGCATACTTCTCCGACTCACAGCGCCAGGCTACAAAGGAGGCCGGACAGATTGCTGGCCTCAACGTGCAGCGCATCGTCAACGAACCCACGGCAGCGGCTCTCGCCTACGGCATCGACAAGGCCAACAAGGACATGAAGATTGCCGTGTTCGACCTCGGAGGTGGCACATTCGATATCTCTATTCTTGAGTTCGGAAGCGGAGTGTTCGAAGTGCTTTCCACAAACGGCGACACACACCTCGGGGGCGACGACTTCGATCAGGTCATCATCGACTGGATGGCTGCCGACTTCAAGGCCAACGAGGGAGTGGATCTCAAGCAGGACCCCATGGCGCTGCAGCGCCTGAAGGAAGCCTCCGAAAAGGCCAAGATTGAACTCTCAAGCTCCAGCACCACGGAAATCAACCTACCATACATCACTGCCGTCGGCGGAGTGCCTAAGCACCTCGTGATGACGCTCACACGTGCCAAGTTCGAACAGCTCGCCGACAACCTTATCCAGGCATGCAAGGTGCCATGCCAGAAGGCCATGCAGGATGCTGGTCTCAGCAACAGCGACATTGACGAGGTGATACTCGTGGGCGGTTCCAGCCGTATCCCCGCCATACAGAAGCTCGTGGAGGACTTCTTCGGAAAGGCTCCTTCCAAGGGCGTCAACCCCGACGAGGTCGTGGCTGTGGGAGCAAGCATCCAGGGTGCCATTCTCGGTGGAGAGGCCGGACAGGACATCGTCCTCCTCGACGTCACGCCACTATCCATGGGTATCGAGACTCTCGGAGGAGTGATGACGAAGCTCATCGAGGCCAACGCCACCATCCCCTGCAAGAAGAGTGAGGTGTTCTCCACGGCTGCCGACAACCAGACAGAGGTCACCATCCACGTCCTACAAGGTGAGCGCCCAATGGCAGCGCAGAACAAGAGCATCGGACGCTTCAACCTCACAGGCATTGCACTAGCACGTCGTGGCATACCTCAGATCGAGGTCACAGTCGACATAGATGCCAACGGCATACTCAACGTCAGCGCCAAGGACAAGGCCACCGGCAAGGAGCAGGCAATCCGCATCGAAGCTTCCAGCGGACTCTCCAAAGAAGAGATTGACCGCATGAAGGCTGAGGCCGAGGCCAACGCTGATGCCGATAAGCGCGAGCGCGAGAAGATCGACAAGCTCAACCAGGCCGACAGCATGATTTTCCAGACCGAGAACATGCTCAAGGAAAGCGGCGACAAACTGCCCGCCGACGTGAAGGCCGAGGTCGAAGCAGCCCTCAACAAGCTCCGCGATGCCCACAAGGCACAGGACCTCGCAGCTATCGATGCTGCCACCAACGAGCTGAACAACGCAGCCCAGAAGATGTACGCTGCAGCACAGCAGGCAGGAGCAGGCCAACCCGGCGCCGGCTTCAACGCCCAGGCCGGTCCTCAAGGCAACGCCGGTTTCAACGGAGGCACCCAGGGTGGTCAGCAGGGTGGTCAGCAAGGCGGCCAGCAGGGCGACAACATCCAGGACGCCGACTTCGAGGAGGTGAAGTAAACTCGAAGAGGTCAGGAAAACTCCAGAAATTCAAGCAAACTCCTCTTCGTTCGACAGAACAAAAACTTTATCAGTTATAATGATAGTGCGCAGCCACAACGGTTGCGCACTATTTTTTACCTTTTATCGTCCAGTAATGAACCTATGTTCATACGCTGACAAACCTATGTTCATAGCCTGATGAACCTATGTTCGTGGCTCGATGAACATAAGTCTGTTTTATGTCGGACCTACGTCCTTCTATATCACACATTCATCGGCGTAATTATTCCCGTTGGAAAGATGTGTTTACAACGGGCCTTCGTGTCTTTATGAATGGTATCGATGGCGCTACCAGCGTAGCACAAACGTCTGGTGGTGGCTGCGTAATCCGCCCCATACCCGTTCACTTTCCGGGGGCTATTCAAAGCCCCGGTGAGGCATGAAAAAGCCCGTTTTGATATCCATTCATTCAGAAAAAGAATGAAAAAGTGGACATTATGGACATTGAAACGACTTTTTTCCGGCAGATACCCGTTCACCTCCAAGACGGAGGCTCGGAAGCGACCTTTTTCCGCCCCATCCCCGTTCATTCGGAGCAGGGCCACGATTCCTTTCCGCCCGATATCCGTTCACAGGCGCGACGGACAGCTGCCGCCTCTTTTCCGGAGC
>JAFSVI010000087.1 GCA_017445145.1 Bacteroidaceae bacterium
CTTTGGCTTTGCCGTTTTGAGCACACTGAGGAAGAGGCGGAGCCCGCTGGAGGAGATATACTCCAGGCGTGTGCAGTCGAGGATGATGTCGCGGCCCTCGCAGTTGGCCAGCGGCGCCATGTCCTTTTCTGTCTGTGGTGCGGCGGCGGTGTCGAGGCGGCCTTCGAAGATGGCCACCAACTGGCCTTCGTTTTCTTGGATTGTTGTTGTCATTGTGTGTGTGTATGTGTTTAGGGTTATACGTTGTCAGAGGGTGTCGGCGGCGGGCCGAGGCGCTTGCGCAGCGTGAGCACGTTGCATCCGTCGGCGTACTCGTAGTTGATGGAGTCCATGAGCTGGCGCACGAGGTAAATGCCGAGGCCGCCGATGGGTCGCTCCTCGGCCGAGAGCGACGTGTCGGCCTCCTCCTTGGCCGTGGGGTCGAAGGGCGTGCCGCTGTCGCGTATGGTGAACTTCAGGCGCACGTCGTTGGCCTGTGCGCTGATGGCCACGGTGCCGGCCGTGCCGGCGGGATATGCATAGTTCATGACGTTGACGACGGCCTCCTCCATGGCGAGGTTCATCTGCATGGCGAGGCCCATGTCGAAGTGCAGGGCCTCGCACACCTCATCAACGAAGGCCGCCAGCTGCGGCACCTGCTGC
Organism: Bacteroidaceae bacterium; assembly: GCA_017445145.1. GTDB lineage: Bacteria > Bacteroidota > Bacteroidia > Bacteroidales > Bacteroidaceae > Physcousia. The sequence goes on from JAFSVI010000087.1 coordinate 643, forward strand.
ACGTCGTTGTCCAGGACGATGCTCTTCTCGAAGATTTCCTGCCTGACGCTCTTGGTATATTCTATGGCCAGCATGGTGAGGTCGTCGCTCTGCTCGGCATCGCCCACGAAGTCGTGCACGGCGCGGCTCATCATCTCCACGAGCTGTGCCGGGGGGGTATGGCCGGCGGCCACGGCGCGGCGTGCCACGGCGTCCACGCGCTCCATGCCCAGCTGCCCGTGGTCGGCGTTCTCGGCCTCGTTGAGACCGTCGGTGTAGAGGAAGATGGTTGTGCCGGGGTTGAGGCACACCTCCTGCTGCGAGAAGTGCCAGTCGCGCATGACGCCCACGGGGATGTTGGCATCCACGGGCAGGTGCTGCACGTCGGCGCCGATGAGCAGCGGTGCGTCGTGGCCGGCATTGGCATAGCGCATGCGTCCTGTGGGCAGGTCGAGCACGCCCACGAAGAGTGTGACGAACATCAGGCTGTCGTTTTGCTCGGACATGGTCTCGTTGATGTGCGCCACGATGCGCTCCGGGCTGGCCTCGTGGGCCGAGACGGTGCGGAAGAGCGAGCGCGTGACGGCCATGAGCAGCGATGCCGGCACTCCCTTTCCGCTGACGTCACCGATGCAGAAGAAGAGTTTCTCGTCGCGTATGTAGAAGTCATAGAGGTCGCCGCCCACGGCCTTGGCGGGCACCACGAGGCCGGCGATGTCGATGTCGTCGCGCTCGGGATATGGCGGGAAGGTCTTGGGCAGCATGGACATCTGTATGTCGCTGGCCACCTTGAGTTCGCCCTCGATGCGGCCACGCTGCTCGTTGGAGACGCGCAGCTCCTGCATCTGCTGCTGCAACGAGGTCTGCATGGCGGCGAAGGTGTCGCGCAGCTGACCCACCTCGTCGCGCGCTTTGATGGTGGGCAGCGGGGTGTCGAGATGCCCCTGTGCCACCTCCACGGCCGCCGCCGAGAACATCGTCAGCGGGCGTGCCACGCGGTGTATGAGCGAGCGCATGATGATGAAGAGCGCCACCATGGCCAGCACCATGAAGAAGGCGATGATGACGCCAAGCACGTAGGCATAGAGCTTGAGCCACACCTCGGGCACCACCACGGCCATGGACCACCCCGTGGCGCGGATGGGGGTGTAGAAGGCGAAGCTGTGGATGCCGCCGCGCTGCACGTTGTCGAACTCCACCGAGCCTTCCTCACCGCGTATCATGCAGCGCCCGAGGTGGTCGTCGAGCGTGTCGGCCGAGAGCATGGTATTGTCGAAGAAGTTGGCCTTGAGCACCAGCGAGTCGGTGGGGTGGGCTATGTATGTGCCGTTGCGGCTGATGATGAAGCCGTAGATGTCGTAGTCGCGTTCGTCTTCGTCATCATCGTCGTCGTCGGCATCGGCATCGGTGCCGGCATCTTTTTTCTTCATATTGCGCTTGGCCTGTTCCTTGTCGGCGGCCTCCAGGGAGTCCAGCTTCTCCACGAGTGTCGGCGCAGGGCTGCCGTTGAAGCTGTCGGTGTCCAGCAACTTGTCGAGAGTCCACAGCTGCTGGTTGAGCCACCCCATGGTGATGTCGGCCAGAAAGACCGCCACAACGTCGCCATGGCGGTCGCGCACGGGCTGCACATACGAGCACACCACGCCCCCTACGCCCACAGAGTCCACGTAGGGGTCGGTCCAGCTGCCCTCGCCCGTGGCACGTGCCTTCACGTACCACGGCAGGCGGTGGTAGTCATGGTGGGCGCCACCCAGCTGCTTGTACTCCACCTCGAGCGTGTCGGCGGCGGTGTGCTTGGAGCGGCGGATGAAGTAGGGTTCATACCAGCGCCCCTTCCCCGGGAAAAAGCCGGGTTCGAAGGCCATGCCCACGGCCTTCACCGTGGGGTTCAGGCTCAGGAACTGACGCATGATGCTGTTGAGCTCGTCGGCATCGCCGACGTTGTCCTCCACGGCCGGGAGCGTGTTGTGCATGGCAATCTCCACGCCGCGGAAGAGCATGTCAATCTCACGCGTGGAGGAGCGCATGCCCGACTGGAAGAACTCCTGCGACTGCACCTCGGCCACTTGCGACGTCACCCAGTATATGAAGGCCATCATCAGCACCATGGTCAGCAGCACCACGCCCGCCACCCACCGGGTGATGCGGCTGGCAAAAGAGTATTTCGGCAGTTTCTTCCTGCGCTCGCGCAGCTTCTGTAGTTTGGGGTTCATGCTTTTATGTGTATCTTTTTGTGGTTATTCCGCTTCACGGCTGTCTGTGGCTTGCGCCTATGGTGCCTATGGCGCGTAGAGGTCGTCGATGGTGCGTGCAGCGGCGAGCTCGGCGAGGAGGCTGGCATAGCGCCCGGCCACAGCCTCGGCGAAGCGGCGGCCCTTGTCGGCAGTGGCGCGGCGCGGGTCGCCAATGCCGGTGTCGGCACTCACGCGGTCCCAGTGGCGCGGCAGCCACGCCGTCTTGTCGCGCAGCCCCTTGAGGGCAAAGGCGTGGGCCTGCCCCTCGCCGGCGAGGCTGAGGCTGACGAGTTCGGGGTGGTAGTGCATCATCACGCTCGTCTCCAGCTCGTCGGCATGGTCGCCGGGGGCCTCGAAGTAGTCGCGCGCCGGCAGCACGGCAAACCACTCGCTGGCGAGGATGAGCATGTCGGGGTAATCCACCACCAGGTCGCGGATCATGCCCTTGAAGGTGTTGCCGCCGTGGCCGTTGACGATGAGCAGGCGGCGCATGCCCTGATGGTGGAGCGAGGCCACGATGTCAGTGAGGATGGCTGACTGCGTGGCCTGGCGGTAGTGTATGCAGAAGGGCAGCTCTCGCTGCCCGGGGTTCTGTGCGCCCATGGCCACCGGCGGCAGCACCATGGCCCTCACGCCGTGGCGCTCGAGGGCCATGTGCGCAGCATCCACGGCCACGTCGTGGGCCAGGATGGCGTCGGTGAGATATGGCAGGTGCAGGTTGTGGGGTTCGGTGGCGCCCCACGGCAGCAGGGCGATGTCGTAGGCGTGGGGCCGCACTGTGCCGTAGGCGGCTGTGCTGAGGTCGATGTCGCTGTTCATGATTCGGGGCAAGCGGTTGGGTGGCGCGTCAGCGCCCGGCATACATCTGTTCGTAGTAGCGCTGGTAGTCGCCGGAGGTGACGTTGTCCAGCCACGCCTGGTTGTCGAGATACCAGCGCACGGTGCGCTCTATGCCCTCCTCGAACTGCAGCGACGGCTCCCAGCCCAGCTCGCGCTGCAGCTTGCGGCTGTCGATGGCGTAGCGCAGGTCGTGGCCGGCACGGTCGGTGACGTAGGTTATGAGGTCCATGTCGGCGCCCTCGGGGCGCCCCAGCAGGCGGTCGGTGGTCTGGATGAGCACGCGCACGATGTCTATGTTTTTCCACTCGTTGAAGCCGCCGATGTTGTACGTGTCGGCCACGCGGCCGCGATGGAAGATGACGTCGATGGCGCGGGCGTGGTCCTCGACGTAGAGCCAGTCGCGCACGTTCTCGCCACGGCCATACACGGGCAGCGGCCGGCGGTGGCGTATGTTGTTGATGAACAGCGGTATGAGCTTCTCCGGGAACTGGTAGGGGCCGTAGTTGTTGGAGCAGTTGGTGACGATGGTGGGCAGGCCGTAGGTGTCGTGGAAGGCGCGCACGAAATGGTCGCTGGCGGCCTTCGACGCGCTGTAGGGCGAATGCGGCTGGTACTTGAGATCCTCGGTGAAGAAGGCTTCGCCGTAGGCCAGGTGGTGGCTGCCAGAGGATGCCGTGGTGGTGAACGGCGGCTCGATGCCCTGTGGGTGTGTCATCGACAATGCGCCATAGACCTCGTCGGTGGAGATGTGGTAGAAGCGCTTGCCCTCGAAACCCTCGGGCAGCGACTGCCAGTAGGCCAAGGCGGCCTGCAGGAGGGTGAGCGTGCCCATGACGTTGGTCTGCGCAAAGGTCAGCGGGTCCTTGATGCTGCGATCGACATGGCTCTCGGCGGCGAGGTGTATGATGCCGGTGACGTGCTCCTCATTCATCAGCGCCAGCACGCCGCTGAAGTCGCAGATGTCCATGCGCACGAAGCGGTAGTTGGGCGCAGCCTCGATGTCGCTGAGGTTGGCAAGGTTGCCGGCGTAGGTGAGCTTGTCGAGGTTGATGATGCGGTAGTCGGGGTACTTGTTGACGAAGAGGCGGACCACATGTGAGCCGATGAAGCCGGCACCGCCAGTGATGATGATGGATGGCATGAGGGGTGTGGGGGGTATGAAGGGTTAACGATGGTGTGAGTATGTCTGCTGTGGGCACACATATCTATTGTATGTCGCGTGTGTCGCGCTCAATGGCGATGGCACCGGAGCCATCGACCGTGAGCAGGAACGGCTGATAGATGTCGGACTGGGGCTGTGACACGCTGACGACAAAGGCCAGGCCAGCCACGGTGGTGTCGGCGCGCATGCCGTCGAGCACACTGTGGCGAAGCATGTCGTCCGTCAGCAGGTGGGCGAAGGCAGCCTTCGTGAAGCGACGCTCCAAGAAGGGGGCGCCGTTGCGCTCTATGGTGAGGCGATAGACGTTGTCGGCAAACTCCACGCCGAAGTCGTCGGTCACGGTGGGGAGGCTGTCGGACGGCGTGCGCTCGATGCGGCACACGTAGGTGGCGCCGCCGAGGCTGATGGTGTCCGTGTGGTCGTATGCATTCATGCGCTGCACGCCCAGCGGCTCGTCGGCAGCAGCGGCGTACTCGCCCTGATGTGCCTCTTCCACCGCCACGGGGTTGGCATTGCGGCACGCGGCACCGGCCAGTGCGGCGGCGAGGAGGCAGATATAGGTGTAGGGTTTCATGTGCGTTGATGTGGTGGGGTAATGACGTTTGCGCCGCAAAGATAGTGCTTTTCTGGCGAACAGGCCATATCTTTGGCCAAGAAAATGAACTTTGGCGCATCAAAACGCCAACACGCGTGCCGTTCACTCACCAAGCATGCGCACGGGGAAGGTGAAATACGTGTCGGGGAAGGGCTCGTCGGCCAGCGTGAAATGCCACCACTCCGTGTCGAGCCCACGGAAGCCGTGGCGTAGCATGGCGCGACGCAGCGTCATGCGGTTGGCAAACTGCTCCGCTGTGATGCTACGCCCCGCGGGCGACGACGTGTTGTCGCCGCTATACTCGCCCGTGGCCGGGTCACCGCAGAAGTCAGGGTGGCTCTCTGGGCCAAACCAGTCGAACGTGCCGCCCATATCCACTTCCTTCTCCGTCGCCATGTCGAAGAGAGTGAGGTCCAGCGTGCTGCCGCGCGTGTGGCCGCTGCGGGCCATGATGTACTCGCGCTCGAAGAGCTCACTCTTATCCACGTCGGGGTAGAAGTAACGCCGCATGAGAGTGTCCTGGGTGTCGGCTGCCCAGCGCATGAAGTGGTCCACGCCACACTGGGGGCGGTAGGCGTCGTAGATCTTCAGGCGGTAGCCCTCGCGACGCAGGTCGTCGCTCACGGCGCGAAGGCTGTCGGCGGCACGGCGCGTGAGCAACGCCACGGGCTGCTCGTAGCCGTCGATGCGGGCACCAACGAAGTTGTAGGTGCCGTAGTAGCGGATCTCGAGGATTACATCCGGGACCACGTCCGTCAGCGATACAAAAGCGCTGTTGTCGGCTGTAGCCTCCAGCATTTCCTTGTCCTTGCACGAACCCACCGACAGCGCCGCCACAACGGCGCAGGCGGGAATCAAGGCGGCAAGCGCCCAACGATAGAGTCTTTTCATTGTTGATAGAAAAACGTTTTAGTGAATGACTGTTGTACGTTCTTGCGCTGCAAAAGTAGTTAAAATAATCCTTCGCAAGACATCGTGCACAAGAAAGTTGCACCACAACCACAAAAAAATTGACCACACACAACCTACATACGCCTTTTTATGCCTACCTTTGCCCCCAGCTGGCACACATAACAACCTTTCACACACACCACACACATGGAAACAAAAGACATATACCTCGCCGGAGGATGCTTCTGGGGAACAGAGCACCTCTTCCAGATTATTGAAGGAGTAGTGGCTACGGAAGTGGGATTTGCCAACGGCAACACCACAGCACCTACCTACGAGGAGGTTTATACCGACACAACGGGCTTTGCTGAGACCGTTCGCGTAACCTACGACCCGCAGCGGACCGATCTCGAGTTCCTGCTCGAAATGTTCTTCCAGGCCATTGACCCAGCCAGCATCAACAAGCAGGGACATGACGAAGGCACACGCTACCGCACGGGCATCTACTACACCGACACCGCAGACATGCCCGTCATTGAGCGCGCCTTCCGTCAGGAGCAGAAGCAACACACCATGCCCATCGCCGTGGAGATGATGCCGCTGCGCAATTTCTTCCCGGCCGACGAGCGACATCAGCACTACCTCGACAAGAACCCAAATGGCTACTGCCACCTGCCCCTCGAACTCTTCCAGCGAGCACGCGCCGCCTCAGCCAAACACACAGCACAGCGACAACCGCCGACTCCCTCCAACCGTTCAACCCCCTAATCCCCTCTATTGCCGCGCGGCTGGCAGCAGCACGCCCCGCCGCTCCCTCCCTTCCATTCCTATGCCCCCATCCAAGCACCGGCTTTCGGCCATTGCGTGCGGCTGCCACCTACACACCCCGCGGCAAGTATCCCCACACCCCGCGGCAAGCATCCACACACCCCGCGGCAAGCACCCCCACACCCCGCGGCCCGTTGGCAATGCCACCACATAACATCGCGGCAAGCTCGGAGAGCATACCAAGGGAAATACGAGGGGACATGGTGCAATAGGCCATTGATGAGCTGTCAATACAATGCCTCCCCAAAAAATCGGGCAAAAGTTTGGCGGTTACGGAAAAAGTGTGTTTCTTTGCAGCGTAATGACAACAACAAGACTATGATAACAGTTGCAAACCCTATCTACGACGTGGTGTTTAAGTACCTCATGGAGGACAAGCGCATAGCTCGCACCATACTCTCGGC
>JAFSVI010000088.1 GCA_017445145.1 Bacteroidaceae bacterium
CTGTGCGTTGACCCATTCCATGTCCTCGCGACCCACCATGTCAACCACCGTCGCACCCGTCCACATCACCCGCACCGACGCATCTAAGCGCGTGCCAAGCGTCGCGAGATAGTCGCCATGCGACCAGCTGCGGTTGTACTGCGTGGGACACATCATCAGCGCATCCACGTCCGCGTGCTGGCGCACGAAGCTTTCGGTGAGGTAGTTGAGAAGCCCCGCCTGCTTGTCGCCGCGTGTGCCCTCGCCGCTGATGTCGTCGAAGAAAACGCAGAACGACCTCACACCCAGGCGGTACATGGCCTCGCACTTGCGCACGAGCGCCACGCTGTCGCTGCGCTCCCAGCGTATGTCGCCGCCAGGGTGCACAGCCCACACGAATTTCACACAGTGGCGCCGCGCCGCGCGCACCAGCGCCGCTATGCGGCGCCCCTCCTCCGGCGGGTAGTCCATGCGCCACTGGCTGCGGTGGTAGGGGTCGTCCTTGGGGCCATAGACGAAAACGTTCATCTTGTTGCGCCCCATGAACTCGAAGAGCCGCAGACGGGCCTCGTGGCTGTAGGGGTTGCCGTAGAAACCCTCCACCACACCGCGCTCGCCCATCGACGGCCAGTCCCTGACCACTGCCGCGGCATACACGCTGTCCATGAGCAGCTGTGCCAGCGTCTGCCGAGCGTAGAACAGCCCCGCCGAGTCCGCCGCCGCGATGACGATGCCCTGGGGCGCGACGCTGAGGTAGTAGCCCTCGGCCTGAGCCGGGATGCGGTCCGCCCAGCGCGCCACGGCCATGTCGCCGCGTATGCCGGCGGTAATGGGCGCGGCGGTATCTACTGTGCCGATGCCCCACGCAAGCTCCTGAGGGCGTGGCGAGAGATATGGCGGCTCCGCCGCCGCGGACGGCGCTTTTACGCCTGGGCTTGCGGCCACGACGCCGATGCTGAGTAGCAGCGCCGCTGCGGCGGCAACTGCCAGTGATGTTGGTGATTCCATTGCTTATGTTGTTGGTATTGGTTGTTCGAGGCCACAAAAATAACCTTTTCCCACCAACGCTGCAAGTTTTTTGCACGTTTTCTTTCACACAAAGCCTACAAAGCCGATGTGCAGGGCGCACTCCTCCAACACCTTGTACACGCTTTTTTGCCAACATCAGCGAAAAAAATGGTGATAATGTTTCGCCGTTTCGCCCTTTTTTCGTTTATTTGCACATTCATTGACGGAAACAACAATCTCTTTACCTTTCACCAACGTATGTACAACCACCAAAAAGAAAGTTCTAACTAACTGGCAGACAGTATCAAAGCACACCAACGGCATCACGCTGGCCTCACCACTCAGACTGGGAGGATGAAAGCGGCTTGCAGCGATGCCCACAGACCCAACACCATTTACCCGCGCGCCAACAAGCCGATGACGCACAACAACTAACCCAACTTTAACCCAACATGAAAAAGTTCTTACTCTCACTCGTGGCACTTGTCGTCGGAACAACAGCTTGGGCTGATGCCACCGTGACGCTGGACTTCACGTCGCAGACCAACTGGGATATCCCCACCAGCGGAACAAACAAAGACGAGGCCGAGTTCACCGACGGAACCACCACCATCAAGCTCTCCTCCACCAATAACTACAGGCTCAATTCCGGATACCTTATTCTGGGCAAGGCCAACTCCTACCTCGAGTTTCCTGCCTTCGACTTCGACGTGGAGAAGATCGAGATAGTAGGCACGTCTGGTGCCTCCGCCAGTGTTGTGCAGAACATCTACGTCGGCGAGACAGCCGTCAGCACAGAGACAACAGGCGCACAAGGTGTCACCAATAGCTATGAGATAGATGCCGACTATCAAGCAGCCGGCAATATCTACAAGCTGGTTGTGACGAGCGCTCACAACACCCAGATTGCCAAAATCTTCATCTACGCCAAGGGTGATGCCGCTACTATCGCCAAGCCCACCATCTCACCAGCCACAGGCTACTATACCGAGCCGCAGGAGGTGACCATCACGAGCACCGTCGATGGCGCCACCATCAAGTACAGCTTCGGCGAGGATGAGTTTATATACACAGGCGCATTCACCGTCTCGGAGACTACGACCGTTGAGGCGTGGGTGGAGACGGCCGATGCTCGCAGCGACATCAGCCGTGTGAAGCTCACCTTCCCCTGCACCAGCATCAGCGCCATCAACGCCGCAGCCACACCCACACGAGAAGATGCCGGCATCGTATTCGAGGACTTGCTGGTGACCTACGTCAATGGCAGCTACAACTACCTGACCGACGGCGTTAGCGGACTGCTCGTCTATGGCTCCAATACGGGTCTCAAGGCTGGCGACCGCATCAGTGGCAGCATCACTGGCAAGCTCTACACCTACAACGGCCTGCCCGAGCTGACCAACCCGACACTGTCGGTAGAGGTGCTCTCTGAGGGCAACGAGGTGGCACCTATCGTCATCACCTCCGCCCAGCTCGTTGCCGACAGGATGAAATACGCCAACATGTTCGTCCAGTTCGACAAGGTTAGCTTCGAAGAAGCCGTGAGCCGCGAGGAAGGTGCTGCTACCGGAGACAATATCCCCTTCGTGGCCGACGATGTCACCCTGCAGCTGCGCAACCAGTTCAAGTTGGCCATCGACGCCGCCGCTGAGCAGTTCTACACGCTGACGGGCTTTATCTCCATCTACAATGACGATACGCAGGTGCTTCTCCTTGGTCTTAGTGACTACAGCGAACCCGTCGCTGCCTCCTTCGCCGATGGCGAGTACATCCTGGCCAACGTAGGTAGCGGCCTGTTTTGGGGAGCCGGCAACAACTGGGGTACCCGTGCCTCGCTGATTGAACATCCAGACTACGTCATCCTGCACCCGCAGGCCGAGGCTGGCGTCTATCAGCTGGAGTCGCAGGTCAGCAATGGCGGCAACAACAAGTACTTCAACGGCGACTACATGGACAACGATTCGCCCATCAACCTGGTGATTACGCGGGTGGGAGAGACAGACGCTATTACCCCCGGAGGCTCGCCTGTCTATGCTTACACCATCGCCACGGCCGAGGGGCAGTACTTTGGCTACGACGGCCAGACGACTGTGCTGGGCAAGGGCCTCACGGCCGACGATGCCAGGGCTCGCTGGGTCATCTGCACCGTAGATGAGGCCAAGGCAGCCCTCGCCACCGCCACCGCCGACGAACCCGCCGACGCCACCTTCCTTATCCACAACCCCAACTTCGGCCGCAACAACCGCTGGGGCAAGAACCTTTCCACGAAAAACGATCAAGTGAAGAATGCCGACTTCGACGCTGTTTGGACCTTCGATGCCAGCAACAAGGATGTCGCTGGCGACAATAGCAACTACTGTCTGGAATCCTACCACGCCGTGTTCACCCTCTCACAGGTGCTGACCGACGTGCCCAACGGCATATATAGCCTCACGGCACAGGGCTTCTACCGCCAGGACGGCACCGACGAGGTGAACCTGCCCGTGTTCTACGCCAACGACGAGACAGCCCTTTTCCCCGTCAAGACCGGCACGGAGAACAGCATGACCAACGCCTCCGCCTCCTTCAGCCAGGGGCTATACACCATCGACCCCATCTTCTTCGAGGTCACTGACGGACAGATCACTCTCGGCGCACGCCTGGAGACGAACACTGGCCTGTGGTGCATCTGGGATAACTTCGTGTTGCAGTACTACGGCACCGATGGCGACATCGCACAGCTGAAGTTCAGCGCCAAGCTCGAACAGATTGCTACACTGCGCCAGCAGCTCGAGACGCTCAACGCCGACGTGACGCAGCAGACCGTCAATGCCCGCAACGCCGAGCTCATCGCCACCGAGGTGGGCAGCACCGAGGCAGAAATCGATGCCGTCATCGCCGCCCTCACCGCTGCCGTGGCCGAGGCACGCGGCTACATCAACGCTGCCGCCGTGCTGCCGCAGATGAAGACCCTGACGGAGAGCACCAACTTCTACACCGCCGAGGCTCTCAACACCTACTACACGCAGTGGCAGGCTAAGTACGACGCCGGCACACTGACAGCCGAGGAAGCCTTAGCCCTTCAGAATCCCTTCACCACTACCGGCTGGCACGCCGCCATCACCTGCGACGACTTCCTGCTCAGTGCCTGGGACACCAACCCCGACTTCATCGACGCACCCTACTACATCAACACATGGTCCGTCGAGGGCAAGAGCGACGGCACGGACTTCAACACCCCGTTCTTCGAGTACTTTGTAGCCGATGGCGAGTCCCTGGGCGAAAAGACACTCACTGCCACGCTCACCGGCCTCACACCCGGTACATATAATATTAGCGCGTGGGTGCGCGTGCGCGCAAAGAACGGCGTTGCCGCCACCGATGCCACGGGCATCACACTGTCCGCCACCGGCGGCGAGGCCGTGGATGTCACCGAGGGTGACGCCGTAGGCACGAGCCAGTTCAACATCGGCCAATACACCGCGACCGGCATCGTGGGCGACGACGGCGAGCTGAAGGCAACCTTCACCGTTGCAGCCGACAACAATATCAGCTGGCTCTCGTTCCAGAACGTGAAGTACGAAGCCGTAGTTCCGACCTACGCCATCACCATCGCCGAGACGGCCAACGGCACCATCGCCATCGCCGACGACAAGAGCGAGGCACAGGAGGGCGAGACCATCACCGTCACTGCCACGCCCGCCGACGGCTATGAGCTGCAGGCCATCACCGTAGCCACCACCGAAGGTGCACCCGTGGCAGTAACCACCGCCAACGACGCCACAACCTTCATCATGCCCGCATCCGCTGTCACCGTCAGCGCCACCTTCGTAGAGCAGGCACAGCCCGAGAACGACTACGAGCGCGCCCTGCTGGCCATCACCGATGGCGGCACATACCGCATCTTCACCGAGGTAGGTGAGTCGAAGTACTATCTGAACACCATCGGCTACTTAGTTGCCGATGAGCTCAAAGCCGCCACGTTCACCTTCACCGCCGTGCAGGCCGATGGCACGCTCTACGAGACTGGCTGGAACCTGGGCTGCAAGTTCACCAACCCGACCCTCTCCGGCGGCTCTTCTGGCGACGTCGTCAACGACGGACATATCCACGTCGGCGACAATAACCGTGACAACTGGGAGCGACAGGTGTTCTTGCGTAACACCGACGGCCTCTACGCCGTGCGCGCCACCAACGCCAACAGCGCCAACTGGGGTGCCAACACCTTCTGGGATGTCATCAACGATGCTGAGATGCCTCAGGCCGGCTACTCGCTCACCGAGTCCTACGTCTGGCAGATAGAGTCCTTCGTCGATGAGCGTCCGGCAGCATTCGCCAAGGTGCAGAGCTGGCCAGCAAAGCTACAGGCCATTGAGGGGCTCGTGACCGATGCCTCACAGTGGACCACCAACGCCCAGGAGAGCAGCGAAGGCCCAATCCGCAACCTCATCGACGGCAACACAGGCTCCTTCTTCCACTCGCAGTGGAGCGGCACCGGCCCCGACGAGAGCCACTACATCGAAGCCACCCTGCCCGAGGCCGCCCAGAAGCTGAACATAGCCTTCATCAAGCGCAACGACAACAACCGCCCGACACGCATCATCGTCAGCGGCGATGGCAGTGAGCAAGTTCAGATCCTCACTGAAGGTCTGCCAGCAGCAGCATGGTATGGCGCAAGCATCGACCTGGGTGCCGCCGTCAGCACATTGCGCTTTACCGTCACCAACACCAATACCAACGACGCCAACAGCGCCAATGGTCTGAACAACGGCCACGTATATTTCACCTTCGGCGAGTTCTACATCCTGTCCAGCAACGAACTCACAGATGCAGCCATCGCCTATATGACCGCTGGCGACTACACCGAGCTGAGCTACGATGCCATCGATGCCATTAATGCCATCGACGAGCAGATCAGCAATGCCGCCATACAGAAGGCGCTCGAGAACGAACTCAACGACATGAAGACTCTGGCCACTAAGCTGGAGACAATCATCGCCGCCACCGACACGTACCAAGACCCCGAAGAACTCGTTTCCACCATCTCCACCGACCTGGAAGGCATCAAGACCGCCGCATACACCTCTTCCGAGGCTATCGCCGAGGCTAAGCAGGGAATCGTCGAGCTCGGACAGGAGTTCTTCTCCGTCATCACGCCGCTCATCGACATGGACGTCACCGAATGGTTCATCGCCAACCCCACCCCGACGGCCAACGCTGACGGCTGGACCGTACAGCAAGGCACTGCCGTCAATCAATGGGCCGGTAACACCTACGATGCCGATAACAACGTGGCCGAGTTCTGGAACTACAGCGGCTCCAGCATCAGCCAGACCGTGGAGCTGCCCGCCGGCAACTTCGAGCTCACAGCTCAGGCCTTCACCCGCACCGATATGATTGGCGTTCTTGCTGCTGGCGAAGAGACAGTCAACATAGTCACCGTCGACGAAGCTGTCAACACACGCGCACAAGCCGGTACGTGGTTTACCAACGGCAATGGCGTGAACACCCTGCCCTTCACCATGGCCGAGGCTGGCAACATCACCATCAGCCTCACTACCGACAACACTACCGGCGACCATTGGACCGTCTGGCGCAGCTTCACGCTGACGCTGAAGGCTCAGGTGGATGAGCCGCAGCCCGAGCCTGTCACTGGCGACGTCACTGGCGACGGCGAGTGCGACGTGGAGGACTACCGCGCCCTGCAGAACGCCATCCTCGACCTCACGGCCTACGATGCTGCCCTCGACGTGAACCACGACGGAGTGGTTGACGTGGCCGACGTGACAGCCGTCACCAACATCATCCTCTACGGCCAGTGGTGGGGCCAGGGACCCGAGCCCACAGCCGGCCAGAACGAACCCCAAGTGCGCTCCAATGCTCTGGGCGTCAACACGCTGCGCCGTCAGGCCGACGCCATCTCCATGGTGAACGCCAGCGAGGCTTTCAACGCCTTCCAGATGGACATCGCCGGAGCCACGGCAGAGAGCATACGTCTTGGCGGCGCCGCTGCCGGCCATGACCTGGCCGTGCGCCAGCTGCCCGACGGAGGCGTGCGCGTCGTCGTCACCTCGCCCACCAATGCCGCCTTCGGCCAGGGCACACTGCTCTACGTGAACGCCGGAGCCACACTCTCGAACGTCATCTTCGCCAATGCCAGCGCCAAGCACTTCTTCCTGGGTGACGATGCCACGGGCATCAGCGCCCTGAGTGTCGCCGCTGCCGCCGCCACGTTCTATGACCTCGGCGGCCGCCAGACGAGCCAGCTGCGCAGCGGCGTGAACATCGTGCGCCAGGCCGACGGCACCACCGTCAAGGTCATCCGCAAGTGACGCATTAGGCAACTTCCTTTTCTCAACGAATCTCACGAATCTCACGAATTGCGCAAGCCACAGGCATCCAGAACACATTTCGTAAGCATCAAGCGAGCCGAGCTTGAGCATGTGAGATTTGTGTGATTCGTTGAGCCACAGGAAACCTATTGTGAGCATATACCTATCCACAATTCAGGACGCAAAGACGCGGAGTTGCGTCCCCAAAGAATCTATAACTCAACATCCCTATGAATACATTCACGAAAGTTTTTTTACCGAAGCTGGCAGTAGCGGTGCTGGCCTTGGCCGGGCTTGCCTCGTCGGTTGGCGCTGAGGTGCGGTTCTCCATCGCCGACGTCATCCTGGCGCCGGGCGAGAGCAAGACCGTCGAGATCCTCATGGACAACGACGAGAGCGGCATCACCGACCTGCAGTTCGACCTCGTGGTGCCCGACAACGTGACGCTCGACCCCGCCACGGCAGCCCTGACGGCGCGCGCCAGCTCCGACCAGACGCTGCAGGTGGTGCAGCAGTCGGGCGGTGCCTATCGCTTCCTCATCATCAGCGCCACCAAGAACGGCTTCAGCGGCACCACGGGCGCCATTGCCACCATCACCGCCACTGCCTCGAGCGAGGTGGGCGAGGGCACCATCACCTTCAGCGGCATGAAGGCCGTCACGGGTGAAGCCACCGTTGCGTCGTCGGCCGCCGAGAGCGCCGATGCCATCGTCGAGACACCCTTCACGGGCGTTGCCTTCACGTCTCCCGTGACCGAGCTTACGCTCACCTCGGGCGACGAGGCTCAGATTGCCATCAACCTGCGCAACAGCATGCCCATAGCCTCCATGCAGGCCACGGTGACGCTGCCCGCCGGCTTGGAGTTCGCCACCGACGCCTCCGGCAGCTTCATCACCACCACCGACCGCGTGCCCGCCGGAGCTGGCTTCAGCGCCATCTGCCGCACCGACAACGGCCGCTTCCTGCTAAGCTCCACGACGAACACCCCCTTCGCGGACGAGCGCGGCACGCTGCTCTACATCAACGTGCGCGCCACCTCGGCCGTGCAGACCACCTCCACGATCACCATCAGCGACTTCACCGCCAGCACGCCGGCGGCACAGAGCATCCCCACGACCGACGCCATCAGCGTCACCGTCACCGGCAATGCCGTGCCACTGCCCACCTACACCGTGACGGCCACTGCCGACCCCGCCGTTGGCGGCACCGTCAGCGGAGCAGGCACCTTCGACGAGGGCAGCAGCGTGACGCTTACCGCCACTGCCGCCGCGGGCTACACGCTCCGGGGCTGGTATGTCGGCGACGAGCAGGTCTCCACCGCGCAGAGCTACACCTTCACGCTCACTGCTGATGTCGCCGTGACGGCCCGCTTCGCCGAGAACCCCGCCGACACCTACACGCTGACGTTCGTCATCGACGGCACCACCATCCTGCAGCAGGCACTGGCCGAGGGCGATGCCATCACCGCCCCCGAGGCTCCCGAGCGGGAGGGCTACACCTTCGCCGGGTGGACACCCGCCGTGGCGGCCACGATGCCCGCTGCCGATGTGACCTACACCGGCACCTACACCGTCAACCAGTACGTGGTTACCTTCGTCATCGACGGCACCATTGCCCAGCAGACGACACAGAACTTCGGCACTGCCATCAGCGCACCCGCCGTTGAGGAGCGCGAGGGCTACTACTTCTCTGGCTGGCAGCCCGCTGTTGCCACCACCGTGCCGGCCCGCGACGTGACCTACAACGGCTACTATGTCGAGACGGGCAAATACACCGTGACCTTCATCGACGGCGACCAGGTCATACTCACCTACACCGCCGATGCAGGCGACGAGGTGGGCGTGCCGGCCGTGCCGGAGAAGGAGGGCCACACCTTCACGGGCTGGACACCCGCCGTGCCGGCCACGATGCCCGCCAACTCGCTCACCTTCCACGCCACCTACGCCGTGAACACTTACCTCGTCAGCTACTACGTTGGCCAGCAGCTGTGGGCCGAGGACGAGGTGGCCTACGGCTCACCCGTCGTGTTGCGTGAGTATGTTGGCGACGACCCGCGCTACACCTTCATCGAGTGGGAAGGCGAGCGCTACGCCACCATGCCCGCCCACAACCTCGAGTACCGCGCGAAGCTCGCCGACGGCATCACGGCCGCCACAGCCGTACCCGCTGCCGCCACTGAGGTCTATAGCCTCGACGGCCGCCGTGTGGCAGCCAAGGACCTGCGCCCCGGCATCTACATTGTAGGCTCCCGCAAGGTCAAGGTCGATTGACAGGCTCACATACACACATATCCGAGAGAGGGTGTGCCGCACGTCCGGCGCACCCTCTTGCCTGTGCAACTACTTTTAAGTAAATGAACAGAATTTATTGACATGATATTTTTCTACCACGAATTACACGAATTACACGAATTTTCGGGCTGCGCAGGGTCAGCGATTTCTCGAATTATTGTTTTTATGATTTCGAGCGTAGCGACCCAAATAGGCGCTGACAGCGTAGCGGCTAATCGGGGTTGGCAAGCTTAGGTTTGAGTTCGTCGGGGCTATCGTTGGTGAACATGTCCACGGGTGGTGCCTGGCGCGTGAAGAAGTGTTCCACAGTCTCGGGGTCGAGGCGTAGCGCCGGGCGGAAGTCGTCGCTCTGCATGTAGGCTATGATGGCGCGCCGCATCTGGCGCGCCACATGCCGGTGGCGCAGGTCGCGGCAGATGTCCATGGTGGTCATGAGGAGGCGTCCGCCCAGCACCCTCGCCTCGACGAGCATTGCCAGCTTGCGGCTCACGTGCCACGTGTCGATGGGCTGTATGGGCGGCAGGTAGGTGGCAGGCAGCTCGCGCAGGTTCATGACCTGTGCGCGGTTGAGCAGCTCCCACCAGTTGAGGTTGCCCCAGTCGTCGGTGGGGAAGCCGTGGCGGAATAGCGGGTGGTCTGTGCGCACGACACACCCGGTGGTGTGTGGCGGTTTCATCTTGAACCACGACGTGTTCCAGAACACCGGCAGATACGTCTGCCGCACGTCGGCACCCAGGGTGACGTGGCCGGCGGCGGTGAGCAGCACCGTGCCTCCGGCGCGCAGCGTGGCCACGGCTTCGGGCGTGAGGCTGTCGGCAAGGAGTATGCCGTCGTGGTCGGTGGCGGTGTCGGCGGTGTCGGCCGGTGGCGGATACACCCAGAAGTCATAGCTGTTGCGCACGGCGTTGGCGAAGTCCACCACGAGGGTGTATTTCGCCGGTGCGGGCAGCGCGGCCAGCGGCACCATGGCGGTGCCCAGGGCGTTGCACTTGCCCACGGGGATGAGCCCCTGCGTGGCAGGCAGCATGTCGGTGGCCACGGTGTCGCCTCGCGCGTCGATGACGCTGATGGCCGCCACGGCCGGGCGCAGCGCCCCGCGATAGGCGTTGTACAGCTCCACGGGCAGACGCAGCGTGTCGGCCTGCGTGAACACGAAGCGCGGCCAGCGCGCCGTCACCACAATGGGTGCGCACGCCTGGCGCCACGCGGCGGCGCTGCAGTAGCCCTTCTCGCGCCAGAACACATTGAGCACACCCACCGTGGCCGTACCCTGGCCGCTGTAGTCGTTGAGGCCCAGCAGCTGGAAACCCGCGTAGCCGGGTGTGCGCAGATGGCGCTCGATCTCGAACTTGTAGGCCAGCGCCTGCAGGCGTCCGCTGGCCATGAGGAAGCGGTGGGCCTCGCCCTCCATGCCACCTTCGCGCAGCAGGTGTCGGAAGATGTCGAGGTTGCCGGCCGTGTAGGCGCCGGTGTATTGTGCTGTATCGCCGAGGTCGGGGAAGGCGCACCACTGGCCCTGCTCGTGGCTGACGTATGGCTCGGTGTTCTCGGGCTGCTGGTGTGTGGGGTGGAAGTTGCGGGGAAGGCGTATGGCGGCGGCGTAGTCGTCGGCGCTCTGTGGCGCCCGGCGGCTCCATTCGAGTCCCCTGGCGCCGCCCTTGACGTGGTACTGGCTGCCCTCGTCCCACTCCCATCCGCCGCCCACGCTGGCGGTGGCGTAGAGGCGTCGCGTGTCCGTGCGCTGCCAGTAGGCGTTGAACTGGCGTCCCCATTCCACCCACCGTCCGGCGGGTTCGTTGGCGGCGGCCAGGAAGCAGAACGACGGGTGGTTGCCATAGGTATCGACGATGCGGCGCGTCTCGTCCATGAGGTAGCGGTCTATGGGCTGCCCCTCGCCGAGGCGCACGCCGTGGTTGGGCCACGATGGTCCCTCCACCTGCAGGTACATGCCCATCAGGTCGGCCACGGCGAAGGCGGCCTCCGGCGGGCAGTAGCTGTGGAAGCGGACGTGGTTGAGGCCAAACGCCTTGCACTGGCGGAAGATGTGCATCCACGATGCCTCGTCGGTAGGCGGGTAGCCCGTGAGTGGGAAACAGCAGTTTTCCACGGTGCCGCGCAGCAGCAGCTCCCGTCCGTTGATGTACAGGTGCCTGCCTTCGGCGCGCAGCTCGCGCATGCCGAAAGAGGTCTCATACACATCGTCGCCGGCGATGACCGTCAGGCGATACACCGCGGGGCGGAACTCGTCCCACGTCTGCATGCCGCTGCCCAAGTTCAGCTCAAAAGTCATGCGGCTGCGCAGCGCCTCGCGCCATTCGGAGCTGACGATGTGTGGCGTGGCACCGTTGACCACCTCGGCCTGGGCATGGACGTAATAGAACTTCTGCGGCAGCAGACGCACACCCTTGACGTGGTTGTCGAGCTGCACCACCACGCGCACCTTGCGCGCAGCGACGTCGGGAAACACATCCACCCGCTCTATGTTGAGCTTGCGAGGGCGCACCTGCAGCTCCATGCGCCCCACGATGCCATTCCAGTTGCCCTGCGTGTGGTCGGTGACGCTGTGCGAGTCCTGACCCACGCCTACGCCGTCGGTGCCGTTATACACCCTCACGGCTATGACGTTGCTGGCCCCGGCGCGCAGGTGGCGCGTCACGTCATAGACATGCGGCACGCTGAGGCTCGCCTGATGGCCCACCTCGCTGCCGTTGACCCACAGCGTGGTCTCTATGTGCGGGCGCTCCAGGAAGAGCAGCACGCGTTCGCGGCGCCACGAGCGTGGCACATACACACTGCGGCGGTACCACGCCTCGCCCACATAGTGGCGGCGCGGCGTGAGGAAGAATGGCACCTTCACTTTGCCCTCGCGGCGGAATGGCGCCATGAAGGGGTTGTGGTAATAGCTCGAGTCGTAGAGCGTGGCCGTCCACGGTGTGGTGGTGGTGACCTCGTCGCCCTTGTCGGCGGTGACGAGCGAGTTGGGCAGCATGATGTAGTCGTCGTAGTGCAGGGAGTCGCCCAGCGACAGCTCCCACGCACCGGCCAGGCTCACCACGGGCTGCGCACCCACGGCGGCACACCAGATGGCCAGCAGCGCGGAAAGGATGTTCCGTTTCATAGGGGATATGATGGTGGTAAAAGCAGACACAGGGCCGCTGCGACGGTTGTCGTCGCTGCGCCCCTGTGTCGGGAAGGTGATGGCGGTGTGTGGGGGTCTTAGAACTTAGTGACCTCTGTCTCGGCGTCGCGGCTGAGCTGCTCGTAGGCCAGCACAACGATGAAGTTGATAATCACCTCGGCAAAGATGATGCCGACGCAGCAGGCGCAGAAGCCCACGATGGCGATGCCCACGCACACGATGCCCAGGAGGAAGAGTTCCCAGAAGTGGCCCTTGGTCATCTCCCACGACAGGCCAAATGCCTCGCCGAAGGTGACATCCTCCGTGGCGGCAATGAGCGGGGTGAACCACCAGCGCACGCTCAGGAAGATGCCCGGGATGATGCACAGCAGCGATGCGAAGCCCACAGCCAGGCCCATGACGATGTTCACACCAAGGAAGAAGCCGTACTTGACGAGGTTCACCTTGAGGGCATCGGCAAGCTGACCGTCGGCGTAGGGCTGCCCCGTGCGGAGCACGCTGACCAGCATGCGATAGACGATGATGTTGAGGTAGGTGGTTCCCAGGATGACGACGAGCATCATCAGTGGGTTGAACGAGGCGTTCAGCGCCTCGACCACCTCCTGCGGGTCGGGGTTCGGCCCGAGTGCGGCAAATGCGGCGGGGTTGCCGTTGATGAAGCTGCCCAGCACGGCCTCGACGATGGACAGGAGGATGAACACGGGCCAGTGCTTCACCGACAGGTCCCATGCGCGCGACACGATGTCGCCGATTGATAGTTTGTTCATAACGCTTGTGTGATTATTGGTTTGGTTTGAGTTCTGCAAATTCGTGGTTCTATAGATCCGCGCAACAGGATTTTGTTGTCGGTTGTTGGCGCTGCGGCCCCATCCGGGGCGGGAAGCCGCACGAGGCCGTCAGAGCAGCAGCGGCACCACGTTGCGCACCACGCCCCATGCCACCATGAGCACCAGCACCACCAGCGCCGCGCGAGCCGACAGGCCGTCGGCCCACCAGCACCACAGCGCCAGGGCTGGCGCCCCCACGAAGAGGAAGGGGTTGAGCCAGAAAGCCTCCGCCACATGTCCGTCGATGAGGGCCACCACCATGCGCTGGCCGCCGCACATGGGGCAGTCCAGACCAGTGAGCACATGGAAGGGGCAGGGTAGCATCGTGGTGTGAGTGTGGGTGGTGAGGGTTGGTGCGCATGTTTCTGCGCCACAACCTTAATGGCGCTGGCGCGCAGGAGTGACCCTCACGCGTCAATGTTTTTTCACTCTGGGTATGTGAGATTGGCGTCGGTGGCACAGAGCAGCACCTCGTCGAGGTACTTGCGTGCCTCCCACCGCGCCATGGGTAGGTCGTGGAGCAGCCAGTTGCCGCAGTCGCGTGGCGCGGCGCCGGGTATGTCGGTTGCCGCATAGTTGGCGATGAAGCGGAACGTCTCCTGCATGAGCGGCAGTATGTCGCGGCTCGTGACGTCGCCGCGCACGAGGAGGTAGTTGCCCGTGAGGCACCCCATGGGACCCCAATATACGATGCGGTCGCCCCACACGGGGTGGTTGCGCACGTATGTCGCCGCCAGATGCTCGATGGTGTGTAGCGCGCCGGGGTGTAGCGCCGGTTCGCGGTTGGGCTCCTTCATGCGGATGTCGAAGGTGGTGACGACCTCGCCGCCGACGTCGTCCTTGCGCGAGACGTAGATGCCGCGCAGCAGCGCCTCGTGGTTGATGGTGAATGATGGTATCTTGTTCATGGCTGTCATGCGGGTAGGGTGGTGGCGGCAGACGCGGCGCTATGCCTCGAAGGGCAGCAGCGCGAATCGCTCGGGCAGCGCAGCGAGGAAATGGCGTGTGACCTCGAACGAGCGCTCCGCCATGTTGGCCCAGAAGTCGAAGTATTGCTCCAGGTGCGCATCGCCGCCGGGCGTGTCGCTCAACACGCGGAAGCTCACGAACGGCACCCGCAGCAGGTGGCACACCTGCGCTATGGCCGCGCTCTCCATATCCACTGCCAGCGCCTCGGGAAACGTCGCCTTGATGCTTTGCAGCTGCGCCTTGTCGCTCACAAACTGGTCGCCGCTGACGATGAGCCCGGCATGAAAGGCAACACCCTGGCGCTCGTGGTCGCCCATGGCCACCTCCACCAGCTGCTCCTCGGCGCGGAACCGTGGCGGCAGGCCTTGAACCTGACCCGCCTCGCAGCCGGGGATGACGACGTCGTGGTAGGCTGTGGCGGTGCCCACCACGACATCCATCACCTGCATGCCCGTCTCTATGCCTCCCGCACATCCCGTGGAGATGACACAGTCGGGGGCACAGTGGCGGATGAGCATCGTAGCCCCTACGGCGGCGTTGACCTTGCCGATGCCACATTGCATTAACACTATCTCATTGCGGCCCAGGCGCCCGCGGGCGAAGGTGTAGGTGCCGTCCGTCTCGCTGGTGCTGTCGGTGAGCATGCCGGTGAGCTGCTCATGCTCCTTGGCCATTGCTGAAAGTACTCCTATTCTCATTTGTTGTTGGCTTTATGCTGTTGGGTTAACATTATGCGCTGCAAAAGTAGGCGATTTGCGCAACACGAGCAAGCAAACGACGCCTTTTTTTGCCGCCACACCCGAAAAATGCATGACAACGCCGCCCGTCGCGCCACGGCGCCCGCGGGCGTGATGTGAACTTTGCAACCATGTTGCAGCCAAATAGCCGTAACTTTGCAGCGCAAAACCCAAGATAACATCAACACACACATCCAGCACACATGGAACAAACACTTCTTTTCATCCAACACTACTGGGACGCCCTGCTCGCGATGACGGCGGAGATGGCACCCTACCTCCTTCTCGGATTCTTCATCGCCGGGCTGCTGCGCACCTTCGTGCCGCGCACGCTCTACTCGCGCCACCTCGCACCGCGCACCATGGGCAGCGTGGTCAAGGCCGCCGCCATCGGCGTGCCACTGCCGCTGTGCTCGTGCGGCGTCATCCCCACCGCCGTGTCGTTGCGCAAGGAAGGCGCCAGCCACGGGGCATGTGCCAGCTTCCTCATCGCCACGCCACAGACGGGCGTGGATAGCATCGTGGCCACATATTCGCTCATGGGCCTCCCCTTTGCCATCGTACGACCCATAGCGGCGCTCTTCACGGCCATAGGCGGCGGATATATTATTAATAGGTACGCGCGCGAAGACGAGGACCGCTCCGCACAGGCCGCTGCCGACCCGGCGACGCCCGACACCTGCTCCTGCCACGAGCACGGGCACGGGCATGAACCCGACACCTGCTCCTGCCACGAGCACAGGTGCGGGCATGACCACTGCTCCTGCCACCACGCCGCCTCGCTCGCTGGCAGCCGCTTCGTTGACAAGCTGCGGGGCGCCCTGGCCTACGGCTTCGTTGAGATGCTCCAGGACGTGGGCAAATGGCTCGTCGTCGGTCTGCTCATAGCAGCGCTCATCACCGTTGCCGTGCCCAACGAGTGGCTGTCGGCGCTCCACGAGTACAAGCTTCTCAACATGCTCATCGTGCTGGCAGTGGCCATACCCATGTACGTCTGCGCCACGGGCAGCATCCCCATCGCCGTGTCGCTCATGGCCAAGGGCCTCACGCCAGGCGCCGCGCTGGTGCTCCTCATGGCGGGTCCGGCCGTGAACTCGGCATCGATGCTCGTCATCGGCAAGGTGTTTGGCCGCCGCACACTCACGCTCTACATCCTCTCCATCGTGGTCGGGGCCATGCTCTTCGGCCTGGGCATCGACTATCTGCTGCCGCAGCAGTGGTTTGCCGTGACGAGCGCCATCGCCTCCACGACGGGCTGCGCCCATTGCCTCACCGCGACCGACTGGCTTTGGGTGGCGCTGCTCGCGCTGCTCCTCGTCAACGCCTTCTGGCAGGCACACCGCCCACACCGCCACGCCCACGAGCATTGCCACTGCCACGACCACGGCCACGGCCACGACCACGCCCACGACACCCACACCGACGCCGCTGCACAGCACCCCACCGCCACCACCCGCTACCACATCGCCGGCATGAGCTGCAACCACTGCCGCGCCAATGTGGAGCGCGCCATACGCGGCGTGGAGGGCGTGACGGACGTGGAGGTTGATCTCGCCCGCGCCGAGGCCATTGTCAGCGGCGCCCACGACAGCGCCGCCCTCATCGCCCGCGTGGGCACCTACGGCTACGAGGCATCGCTCTGACATTGGTTAAATAAACTTATTTCTCCACTCCATCTTTGGCCAAAAGGGAAAAGGTGCGTAACTTTGCGCCCGCTTCATGCACACACATCAGACAACCATATATGGCAAACACAGGACTTTTACAAGGTAGGACGGCACTCATCACCGGTGCCGCACGCGGCATTGGCAAGGCCATTGCCTTGCGATTCGCCGCCGAAGGCGCCAACATAGCATTCACCGACCTCGCCACAAACGAGGAGACACAGGCCGAGATCGAGGCTCTGGGCGTCAAGGCCAAGAGCTATGCCAGCAACGCCGCCGACTTCGCCGAGACGGAGCGCGTGGTGGCGCAGGTGAAGGAGGACTTCGGCTCCATCGACATCCTCGTCAACAACGCCGGCATCACCAAGGACGGCCTCATGCTGCGCATGAGCGAGGCCCAGTGGGACGCCGTCATCGGCGTGAACCTCAAGTCGGCATTCAACTTCATCCATGCCTGCGTGCCCATTATGATGCGCCAGCGCAAGGGCAGCATCATCAACATGGCCAGCGTCGTCGGCGTCCACGGCAACGCCGGTCAGGCCAACTATGCGGCCTCCAAGGCCGGCATGATTGCCCTGGCCAAGAGCATAGCGCAGGAGATGGGCCCCAAGGGCATACGTGCCAACGCCATCGCCCCCGGCTTCATCGAGACAGCCATGACGGAGGCCCTGCCCGAGGCCGTGCGCCAGGACTGGATGAAGAAGATTCCCCTTCGCCGTGGCGGGCGCCCCGAGGACGTTGCCGACGTGGCTCTGTTCCTGGCCTCCGACCTCAGCTCGTATGTCAGCGGTCAGGTCCTGCAAATCGACGGCGGCATGAACATGTAGGCCCATGGAGGTGCTCTACGAGGACAACCACGTCATCATCGTGGCCAAGGAGGTGGGCGAGATCGTGCAGGGCGACAAGACCGGCGACGCCACCCTGGCCGATGCCGTGAAAGCTTACGTCAAGGAGCGCTACGCCAAGCCCGGCGAGGTGTTCCTTGGCGTGGTGCACCGTCTGGACCGCCCCGTGAGCGGCGTGGTGCTCTTTGCTCGCACGAGCAAAGCCCTGGCGCGCCTCAACGAGATGTTCCGCCAGGGCCAGGTACAGAAAACGTACCTTGCGCTGGTGCTCAACGCCCCACGTGAGCGTGCGGCCACGCTGACCCACTATCTCGTGCGCAACGAGCAGCGCAACAAGAGCTTTGCCTACGACCACGAGCGACCCGGTGCCAAGCGCGCCGTGCTCGACTACCGTGTGGCAGGCCACAACGAGCGCCACACCATGCTCGAGGTGCACCTTCACACCGGGCGCCACCACCAGATACGCTGCCAGCTCGCTGCCATAGGGTGCCCCATCCGCGGCGACTTGAAGTACGGGGCGCCGCGCTCCAACCCCGACGGGGGCATTTGTCTCCACGCCAGCCGCATAGCTTTCGAGCACCCCGTGAGCCACCAGTGGATCGACGTGGCGGCACCGCCACCCACAGCCCCCTACTGGCAAGGCATCGTCAGCGACTGACCACCCACCAGCGCCACAAGGCACGCCCCCGCACATCCGGGGCGTGCCTTGTGGCATTGTTGTGGGTGGCGCTCCTCGCTGTGCGACAAAAGGTCGCCGCCGGGGTGACAAAATGTCTATGTTTTTGCCATTTTGGCATGATAATGAGGCGTTTGCATGCCACGTTGCACCTTGGCACGCCTGTTGCTTAAGTGTTGTCGAAGGCTTGAGGCACAAAGGCCGAAGCCCGACACAGTAATCAATGTTCAACTTAATCAATAGGAGGTTTTAACCATGTTACCAACAATGTTCACCAACAACTGGTTCCCAACAGTATTCGATGATTTCTTCACTGCCGACGGCATGCCCGCTCACCGCACGTCACCCGCTGTCAACGTCCGCGTCGATGAAAACGCCTACACGATGGAGATTGCCGCTCCGGGCCTGAAGAAAGACTTCTGCCGGGTGACCATCAACGACGAAGGTCATCTGTGTGTGGCCATAGAGAACAAGTTCGAGCACAAGGAAGAGGACAAGAAGGAACACTACCTGCGCCGCGAGTTCTCATACACCAACTACCAGCAGGCCTATTCGCTGCCGAAGGACGTCGATCGCAACGCCATCGCTGCCAAGGTCGAGGACGGCGTGCTCACCGTGACACTGCCCAAGGTGAAGAAGGACGAGGTGAAGGTATCGCGCAGCATCGACATCGCATGACACATGCACACACAAACAGGCAGCCCCGCCATCCACGACAGGATGGCGGGGCTGCCGCTTTGTGTGTGTCAGTAGGTTCAGAAGGCTATGCTGACGCCTCCCATCACGGTGGCCTTGGGCATGGGGTAGCCCTTCACAGTCTCGTAGCGCTGTGCCAGGAGGTTCTCTCCCCGCAGCCAGATGCTCACGGCCTCATGCACGCTGAAGGATGCCGCGAGGTTGAGTAGGCAGAAGTTCTCCTTCGTCGCGTCCGCCCCCACGGCGGTGTAGAGGCCACCCACGTACATGAGCGTGGCGTTGACCGTCCACTTGGTGTGGCGGAAGTCGGCGGCGAGCACACCTTTGTATGTCGGTGCGGCGAGCACGGGGTTTTCCATGCGCAGGTACGAGTGGTTTGTGGAGAGCGCCCAGTGGTCGTTGATGCGCCAGGCGGCCTCCACCTCCATGCCGCAGTTCTCGATGCTGCCAGTGTTGACGTTGCGCGGGCGTCCATCCACGGGCTGCGTCTGTATGATATTGGAGCCCTTGATATAGAACACGTTGGCACCGTAGGTGACGGCACCCGCGCGGTGGCGCCACGATAGTTCGTAGTTCCACAGGCGTTCCGGCAGCAGCTCCTCGTTGGATGGCGGGTAAAGGTACAGCTCGCGCATGGTGGGGTTGCGGAAGCCCTTGCTGGCCATGGCCTTGATTTCGCCGTGGCTGATGGGCCTCACGACGATGCCTCCCTGCGGCACCCACTCTGTGCCGGTGATGCTGTGGTGGTCGAGGCGCACTCCGGCATCGATGGTGAGCCACCGCGCTATGTCCTGCCGGAAGTCGAGATACGCCGCCACCTCGTTGCGGTGGCTGTGGCCGCTCTGCTTGTTGGGCGTGTCGAGCACGTCGCCCGTCTGCTTGGAGGTGTAGTAGGCGTGGCCGTAGATGTGCTGATAGTCCAGCCCCAGGGTGACGCGGTTGCCACGGAAGAGCTGCGCGCTCTGCCACCACGATGCGCCGGCCAGTGCATCCTTGGAGCGGAAATAGCGCTGTGTGGGCTGCGCGGGGTCGGCGGTGCCGTCGTCGATCTTGTGGCGTCCGAAGTTGTAGAAAAGGCTCACGGCGCCCCTCGTGCGTCCGTAGCTGTTCTCCACGGCGAGCGATGTCACGCCGCGTGTGATCCACTGGTCGGCGTCGTAGAGGGGGCTGTCGGTGGTTCCGGGGTGTGAGGCATCGAAGTGTGTGACATTGACGTCGGCCGTGGCGCGCCAGTGGTCCGAGAGGTCATAGCCCACCTTGGCGTAGCCGCCGTACTGCTGGAAGCCCATGCGGGGGCGGTGGTTGTCGGTGCGTCCGCCCTGCAAGGCCACGGTGCTGGTGAAGCGTCCGCAGCGCACACGGTTGGCCACCTCGCCGTGGATGGTGCCGTAGCTGCCCACGCCGAGGTCTATGTTGGTGGCCACGCCGTCGGCCGGCATGGCGCGCGTGACGATGTTCACCACGCCGCCCATGGCGTTGGAGCCATAGAGCACCGACGCCGGGCCGCGCACCACCTCCACGCGCTCGGCCAGCAGCGTCTGGTAGCTGTCGGCAATGGGGTGGCCATATACGCCGTTGTACTGTGGATGTCCGTCGATGAGCACGAGCATCTGGCCCGTGCCGCCCGAGATGCCTCGCAGGTTGATGCCTCCGGCAGCGCCGCCGGAAACGCCGTAGCCCATCATGGAGCGCGACGTGACGAAGAATCCCGGCACGCGCTGCGCCACGGTGGGCAGTATGTTGGTCTGGTGCTGCTCGGTCAGGGCCTGACGGTCGATGACGGTGACCGTCATTGGCAGCTGGCGCACGTCGGCATCGCCGCGTGTGCCTGTCACCACCACCTCGTTGAGCGACAGCGAGTCTATGGTCTCCACAGCTGCCACGGCCTGGGCCATCATCGCCAAGGCGATGAACCCGATGTTGCGTGTTTTCATTGTGTCTGCGTGTGTTATGTGTGTGTGGATGAATGTGCTGTGCCGTTGGTGCCGCGGCCCTCAGAGCGTGTCGCTGCTGCGGCGCAGGCTCTCCACGTAGGCATCGATGCGCTGCAGCTCCCGCGGTATGCGTATCTGCTGTGGGCAGTGGGGCGCACACTGGTTGCAGCCTATGCAGTGGCTGGCCTGGCGCAGGCGCGGCACACTGCGGTCGTAGCCCACGAGGAACGCCCTGCGCGCGCGGCGGTAGTCGGGGTCTTGTTCTGACTGCCGCACGTTGCCCTCGCGCAGGCACTTGTTGTAGTGGGCGAAGATGGCGGGTATGTCGAGGCCGTAGGGGCATGGCATGCAGTACTGGCATGCGGTGCATGGCACCTCCTTCTGCCCGAATATTTTCTCCGCTATGCCCATGAGGAACTCGTGCTCATCCTGCGTGACGGGCTTCAGGGGCGAATACGTGGCCACATTCTCCTCGAGGTGTTCCATGTACGTCATGCCGCTGAGCACGGTGAGCACGCCGGCAGGCGTGCCGGCGAAGCGGAAAGCCCACGAGGCTATGGAAGCCTCGGCATCGCGCTGCTTGAGCTCGGCGGCTATGTCGTCGCTGACGCTTGCCAGGCGTCCGCCGAGCAGGGGTTCCATGATCACGGCGGGTATGCCGCGCTTCTCCAGCTCGCCGTAGAGTATCACGGCATCGACGTTGCTGCCGTTGATCTCGTTGGCATAGAACCAGTCGAGGTAGTTGAGCTCAATCTGCACGAAGTCCCAGTGGTAGCGGCCCTCGTCGTGGAGCTGTAGCAGGTGCTCGAAGGCGCGGTAGTCGCCGTGCCACGAGAAGCCGAGGTTGCGTATGCGCCCGGCCTCTTTCTGCTCCACGAGCCAGTCGCACAGGCCGTTGTCGAGGAATCGCTGCTTGCAGGCGTCGAGGCCGCTGATGTCGTTGCCCTGCTCATCGCGGCTGCCGTTGCCGGTGCTGTGCAGGAGCAGGTAGTCGATGTAGTCGGTCTGCAGCTCGCGCAGCGAGTTTTCGAACATCTGCTTGGAGCCTTCGAGCGTCCACAGCGAGCGGTCGAAGTTTGAGAGCTTCGTGGCTATGAACACCTTGTCGCGTGGGTGGCGCTTGAGGGCTATGCCCGTGCAGCGCTCGCTCAGCCCGCGGCAATAGACGGGGCTTGTGTCGAAGTAGTTGACGCCGTGGGCGATGGCATAATCCACCT
This sequence comes from Bacteroidaceae bacterium, assembly GCA_017445145.1. Taxonomy (GTDB): domain Bacteria; phylum Bacteroidota; class Bacteroidia; order Bacteroidales; family Bacteroidaceae; genus Physcousia. The sequence goes on from JAFSVI010000088.1 coordinate 22,294, forward strand.
GGCGGTTGATCATCTCCTGGTCGAAGGGGCCTGTCGTGGGGTCGTCGGGGGTGCCTTTGGGCAGTTGAGGCAGGCGCATCATGCCATAGCCCAGGAGCGAGACGACGTCGCCGCTGTTGGGGTTGGTGCGCATGGTCATGCCGGAGGCCGACGTGGCGCTGTCGGTGCTGTCGTTGTGCCGGACGTTGTGCCCGCAGGCGTTGAGCAATGCGGCTCCCGGTGCTGCGGCCGCCGATGCCGTTGCCATGTACTTGAGGAAGTTGCGGCGTGAAAGCTGTTTGTCCATCTGTGTGTTAGGGGTTTGGGTTGTCGCTGTCGCGTCACCGTGGGGCTATGCCTTCTTGGCGCCGTAGAGCACGGGGTTGGTTGACGGGTCGTTGTATAGCTTCATCTGCTTATATACCTTCATGTATTTGCGGCCGGCGGCGATGTCGGCCAGCAGCTGGCCGATGGCGGTGGCGAGGTCGCGCTGCTGGGTGAGCAGCGTGTCGAGCTTCGCCTGGCAGTGCTCGCGGTGTTCGGGCGTGGCATCGGTGCGCGTGGCCTGCTCGCGCATGTGCCATATCTTCAGCGCGAGTATGCTGAGCCTGTCGATGGCCCACGCCGGGCTTTCGGTGTTGATGGTGGCATCGGGCAGTGGCCGTATTTCGCGGTAGAGGGTGTAGAAATAGCTGTCGATGTCCTCGACGAGGTCTGTGCGCTCCTGGTTGCTGCGGTCTATGCGCCGCTTGAGGGCCAGCGCCGCCACGGGGTCGATGTCGGGGTCGCGGATGATGTCCTCGAGGTGCCACTGCACGGCATCAATCCAGCACTTGCGATAGAGGTCAGCCTCTATGCCAGTGGGGTATGGGTTTTTCAATGGTGCATCGACGTTGTCTGTGGCGTGGTAGTCGGCCACGGCCCTGTCGAAGATGTTGATGGCTTGTTCGGTGAATGTCATATTGCTTGTGGGGTGAAATTTGTTGTGCAAAGTAAACCATTTTCCTGCTTTTGCGCAAGCTTAGGCGTCACTTTTCTGCATTTTCTTTGCATTTTGCCACCAAACAAAGGTTAAAAGTCAGAAATCTTAGTGTGCAAGTGCATGGGATGTGCTATATTTGCAGCCACAAATGACAGCTAACTTAATCACACAGACAACAGAAATGAGAAGACACATCCTGTCGCTGGCACTGCTGCTCATGGCGGCGGTGCCGGCATCTGCCCAGCGCAAGACCGACATCCTCGACCGCGGCCTCGTGGCCGTGCCGGCCAATGCCAACGGCGCCTCGGGCAGTGGCAACTTCGTCAGCTGGAAAGTGTTCGGCGAAGAGTACTACGACGTAACCTACAACCTCTATTGCAACGGCACGCTGCTCAAGGAAGGGCTGCGCGTGAGCTGCTTCTCCCACAGCGGCGGCACCGCCACGAGCCGCTATCAGGTGGCTGCCGTGGTGCGCGGCGTGGAGCAGGAGAAGAGCGCCGAGGTGACGCGCTGGAGCAACGGCTACAAGGACATCGCCGTGAAGGCCGTCACGGACCGCGCTGGTCAGGACGCCACGGCCGCCTATATTATCAACGACATCTCGCTGGGCGACGTCACCGGCGACGGCGTGCCGGAGTTCATCGTCAAGCGCAACTTCACGGGCGACATCCTGGCATCATCCAACAAGACGCGCTTCCACCACTACGAATGCTACACGCTCGCGGGCGAGCGCCTGTGGAGCATCGACCTGGGCCCGAACATGATGGCGGGTCCCGACGAGCAGTGGGACATCGTGGCCTACGACTGGGACCAGGACGGCAAGGCCGAGTGCATCATGCGTGGTGCCAACAACATGATTATCCACACGGCCACGGGCCACGACATCCAGATTGGCAACATGAACTACTATGCCCCGCGCACGCAATACACCTGCGAGGGCGACGAGTACCTGCTTTACCTCAACGGCGCTACGGCTGAGCCATACGGCTGGGACGGGCAGACCGACAAGTTCACGCCCATGGCCTACCCCCTGAAACGCTATGAGACGGGCGAGGCACAGAACCTCGGCACCTGGGGCAAGGACGGCGACGGCGGCCACCGCAGCACGAAGCACTACTTCGGCGCACCCTTCCTCGACGGCCGCAAGGCCAGCATCTTCCTGGGCCGCGGCTGCTACACGCAGCACAAGATGTGTGCCCTCGACGTCGATCCCGCCACCCACGCCCTCACGCAGCGTTGGTACTGGAAGAACAACAACGGATGGAACGACCCGTGGTTTGGCAACGGCTTCCACAACTTTGCCATCGGCGACGTCGATTGGGACGGGCGCGACGAGATTGTGTTTGGCTCCATGATCATCGACGACAACGGCAAGGGCCTCTGCACCACCGGCCTGGGCCACGGCGACGCCCAGCACTCGGCCGACCTCGACCCCTACCGCCACGGCAACGAGCAGTTCAACTGCAACGAGGACGACCCCGCCTGCACCTATTGGAACGCTACCACCGGCAAGATATACTACCGCTTCCAGTCGGGGTCGGACGACGGCCGCGCCCTGGCCGGCAACTTCTCCAACGCCTTCCCCGGCTCCATGGGGCGCTCCACGCAGACGGGGCTTAACAGCCTCACCGCCGACAAGGTCATCGACTCAGGCGGCCCCGCCACCGGCGGCACCAACGACGCCCTCTTCTGGAGCCACCTCAACCAGCGCATCTACTGGGACGGCGACCTGTGTGACGAGGTGCTCGACAGCCCCGGCACGGAGCGCGAGGCTGCCGTGTATAAGCCCGGCGGCGGACGTCTGTTCACCTCCAGCGGCTGCCAGATGAACAACGACTCCAAGAACAACCCGTGCGCCCTGGCCGACATCTTCGGCGACTGGCGCGAGGAAATCGTGGTGCGTGCCGACGGCAACACTAAGATACGCATCATCACCACCGCACACCCCACCACCTACCGCATACCCACGCTGTGGCACGACCACCAGTACCGCAACGCCATGGTGTGGCAGTGTGTGGGCTACAACCAGCCGCCCCACAAGAGCTACTTCCTCGGACAGCTCGAGGGCATCACCGTGGCGCCGCCGCCACTCACCATGACCGGCCGCACGGAGATTGCCAACGGAGGCACCATCTCCGCCGCCAACAACGGGCAGACGGTCATCGTGTGTGAGACGGCCAACACCTCCGTTGCCATCGCCGACGGTGCCGCGCCTGCCGTGGCCATCTTCAACGTGCCCACATGGGTGCAGGGCACCAACAGCAACATACTCAACGGCACGGCACAGGTCAACACCGAGACCTACACATGCACCGTCACGGGCGGAGCCTTGGGCGGCGCCGCACGCCTCGTCAAGCAGGGCGACGGCATCCTCACCCTGCCCGCCGTGGCCATGCAGCACACGGCGGGCACCGACATCTGGGCCGGCACGCTGAACTTCGACGGCACGCTGCTGCAGTCGTCGCTGTGGCTCAACCGCTTTGCCGAGCTCAACAGCAAGGGCCAGTTCCGCAGCATCAAGGCCGACTACGCCGCCATCGTCCGCCCCGGCGGCGCCGACAGCCGCGGCACCATCACCACCGACTCGCTCACACTGGGCTTCGGCTCGCGCCTCGTGATGGACCTCTACAGCGAGGGCACCGCTGCCGACGCCATTCAGACCCGCTACCTCAGCATCGACACCAAGCTCACCGGCAACTGGCTCACCTACGGGCCGAAGTACCTCGCACCCGTCGTCGAAGTCGTGGCCCACAAGGCCAGCGGGCAGACAGACCTCGCCCCCGGCACCTACCGCCTCTTCTCCGGCGTGGAGGTGCTCAAGGGCAAGCTCACGGACATCATCATCGAGGGCCTCGGCACCAGCCTCAAGGCATCGTTGCAGCAGGACGGCACGGACATCAACCTCGTCATCAGCGAGGTGCGCACGGCCGCCGACATCACGTGGACGGGCGCCGAGAGCACTACATGGGAGTTTGCCGGAGCCGGTAACTTCGCCCTCACCACCGCGCCCGACGCCGGCGCCGAGAGCTTCGTCTCGGGCGACAAGGTGCGCTTCACCGACGCCGCCACCAAGACCAACGTCTCCATCAAGGGCGACATCGAGGCCGACAGCATCATCGTCGATGCCACCAAGGCATACACCTTCAGCGGCACAGGCGCCATCGTGGGTGCGAGCAAGCTCGTCAAGCGCGGCACCGGCAAGCTCACCATTGGCACCGCCAACAGCTACACCGGCGGCACGCTCATCAGCGGCGGCACACTCGCCGTGAGCTCGCTCTCCAACGCCAACCAGGCCACTGGCAACACGGGTGCCGTCGCCACATCGCCCTCGCGCTTCATCATCGAGAATGGTGCCGAGCTCAACACCACGGCCACCGTCACCCAAGGCTCGCCCATCTTGTTCCGCGGCACGGAGGGCGGTGTCGTCAACACCTCGGCCGACCTCATCATGAACGCCGCCATGAGCGGCACCACGCTCACCAAGCGCGGCACGGCATGGCTCAAGCAGTATGCCAACAACACGCTGCAGCGAGCCATCGTCCAGGCCGGGGCCATACAGACCTATAGCGGCAACCCCGCCGCCACGGTGGAGCTGCAGGGCGGAGCGCTCTACGACGAGTCGCAGGCCACCACCTGCGCCATCGAGGTGCCCAAGGGCAAGACGGGCACCCTCTACATGACCAACACCTACTACACCGCCTACGCCAACCGCCTCACCGGCGAGGGCACGTTCACCTACGTGCCGCGCAACACCGTCAGCCGCGTGCGCATCACCGGCAACTGGACCGCCTTCGAGGGCACCATCAAGCACACCACCAAGGACATCTGGCTGCCGCTCGACATGACGGGCACCGCCGCCAAGGCCACACTCGACATCGCCGAGGGCTGCACCGTGACCAACACCGCCAAGGCATTCACCATTGGCCGCGTCTTGGGCAAGGGCTCGCTCGCTCATCCCATCTCCAACTTCCAGAGCCAGGCCGCCATCAGCGGCAGCAACACGTGGCAGGTGGGCAACGACGACACGGACTTCACCTTCGCCGGCACCTTCACCGACGGCGGCGGCAACAACAAGGTGAACTTCGCCAAGGTGGGCAAGTGCAAGATGACAGCCACGGGGGCCAGCAACCATAGCGGAACAACCACCGTCAGCGCCGGCGAGCTGCACATCACCACCACCACCACGCTGGGCACAGGCACACTCACCGTGCGCTCAGGAGCCACCCTCTCCGGCAACACGGCAACAGGCAAGGACCTCACCAATGCCAGCGTCTCCATCGCACGCGGCGGCACCGTGCAGGTGGGCGCCTCGCCCACGTCGGTCACCGGCGTGATGCGTTTCGGCGGCAAGAACGTGTCGTTCGCACAGGGTTCCACCCTGCACCTCGGCGTGAACAAGGGTGCCTCGGGCAACTCCACCGGCGGCACGAGCCTGCAGAACATCCGCAACCTGACGATGAACGCCACCATCTCGCTCTACATACCCGACGACCACACGCTGGCCGTGGGCGATGAGGTCATACTCTGGCAGGCCACCAACGTCACCGGCACGCCGACGCTCGAGAGCTACTACATCGCCGAGGGCCTCTACTGGGATGCCACCAACCTGGCACAAGGACGCCTGAAGGTGACCAGCGAGGTGCCGGTGGGCATCGCCACCATCAACGCCGACAGCCGCCAGGCCGATGCCTACACCATCGATGGCCGCCGTGTGGGCCAGCCCACACGCCAGGGCGTCTATGTCGTTGGCGGGCGCAAGGTGGTGGTGAAATAGTAAGCCGCCCCCGACAGCAATAAAGCTGGGGCACAGGGTGATACCACTCTGTGCCCCAGCTTTTTTTGTTGCACACGCGGCAAGTAACACAACACGCCGCGGCAAACAACACAACATGCCGCGGCAAGTAACACAACACGCCGCGGCACGTTGTGAAACATGCCGCGGCGTGTTGTGGCGGGTGGCGTGGACGCCAAGGCGCAAGGCCGCGCCACCGGGCCTCAGCGCCCGGCGTGGAGGGCGGCCTCGACGGCGCACGTCAGCGCTATGAACTGCTCCAGGGGCAGCTGCTCGGGGCGCAGGGCGAGTAGTGCCGCGTCGATGGCGATGTCGTCTGCCGCCAGCTGCAGCTCGGCCAGCAATGGGCGCAGGTTGTTGCGCAGGGTCTTGCGCCGCTGGTTGAAGGTGGTCTTGACGACGCGCCGGAAGAGGCCCTCGCTGCAGGGCAGCGCCTGGCGGCTGTTGCGTGTGAGGCGAATGACGGCCGAGCGCACCTTGGGTGGCGGGTTGAACACATGGGGTTCGACGGTGAAGAGGTACTCGGCCGTGTACCACGTCTGCAGCATGACGGAGAGTATGCCGTAGGCCTTCGTGCCGGGAGCGGCGCAGATGCGGTCGGCCACCTCCTTTTGTATCATGCCGGTGACACACGGCACGAGGTCGCGGTTGTCCAGCGCCTTGAAGAATATCTGGCTGCTGATGTTGTAGGGGTAGTTGCCGGTGAGCACAAACGGACGCCCGCCGAACGTGCGCTCGAGGTGCATCTTCAGAAAGTCGTCGGCGATGATGCTGTCCTCCAGGCGTGGAAACGTGTGGCGCAGGTAGCCCACGCTCTCGTCGTCGAGTTCCACCACCTTCAGCTCACGCTCCTTGGCGACGAGAAACTGTGTGAGCACCCCCATGCCCGGTCCCACCTCCAGCACCGGCAGCCCGGGGCATGCATCGACGGTGTCGGCAATGCAGCTGGCTATGGTGAGGTCTGTGAGAAAATGCTGGCCGAGGGCCTTCTTGGGTCTTACGGAACGCGTCATGCTGATGTGGGTGTTGGTGAATGTGGAGGCAAAGATAAGGTATTATAATGTAAAAAGCGAAATGCGAAGTGTGAAAAAAGATGAAATATGCCCACTTGCGGCTCACAGCCACCAACTTTTGCCTATCTTTGCACTATGAACATGAGAAATATCGTGCGCACGGTGCTGCCACTGCTGCTCGCAGCCGCCATACTTGTGTGGATGTACCGGGGCCTCGACTGGGCGATGCTCGCCGCCGCCGTCACCGGCGAGATGCGCTGGGAGTGGATGCTGCTGTCGCTGCCCTTCGGCATCGCGGCACAGGTGTTGCGCGCCCTGCGCTGGCGCCAGCTGTTGCTGCCATTGGGCGAGCGGCCGCGCCTCACCACCAGCGTCAACGCCATCTACCTGAGCTACGCCAGCTCGCTTGTCGTGCCACGCGTGGGCGAGGTGCTGCGCTGTGGTGTCCTCAGCCGCTACGACGGCTGCAACTTCAGCCGCAGCCTGGGCACCGTGGTCACCGAGCGCGTGGTGGATATGTTGGTGGTGCTGGTGCTGACGGCCGTCACCTTCCTCCTGCAAGTGCCGCTCTTCGTCAACTTCTTCACACGCACGGGCGTCTCCCTCAGCGGCTTCCTCGCGCAGTTCACCAGCATGGGGTGGGTGGTCACGGCCGTGTGCGCCATCGTCGTCGTGCTCACGATGTGGCTCCTGGCCCGGCGCTTCCACCTGCTCACGCGCGCCAGCAGTGCAGCCTCCGACCTCATGCAGGGTCTGCTCTCGCTGCGCCATGTGCGGCACCAGTGGCTCTTCTGGCTCTACAGCGTCGGCATCTGGGCGGCCTACTACCTGCATTTCTATCTCACCTTCTTCTGCTTCGACACGACGGCAGCCCTCGCACCCATGGCGGCGCTGGTGGCTTTCGTCATAGGCACCTTTGCCGTGCTCGTGCCAACGCCCAACGGCGCCGGACCCTGGCACTTTGCCGTGAAGACGGTGCTCATGCTCTATGGCGTGGCAAGCGACATGGGAGCCATGTTCGTGCTCATTGTACACACCGTGCAGACCGCACTCGTGGCGCTGCTCGGCCTATGGGCCAGTGCGGCACTGGCGCTCACGCCGCGCCGCACAACGTCCGCCGCCTCGGGCGATGAAGCCCTCTGCCAACAGACATTTACCTAACCACATAACAACCACACAACGATTATGACTATCCAAGACCTCGAACCGAAAGCCGTGTTTGGCAACTTCTACAAACTCACACAGGTGCCGCGACCCAGCGGACACCTGGAGAAGATACAGCAGTTCCTGCTACAGTGGGCCGCCGAGCGCGGCATAGAAGCTTTCATGGACGGAGGCGGCAACATCGTCATGCGCAAGTCCGCCACACCGGGCATGGAGGGCCGCAAGACCTGCACCATGCAGGCACACATGGACATGGTGCCCCAGAAAACCGACGAGAGCACCCACAACTTCGAGACCGACCCCATCGAGACATGGATCGACGGCGAGTGGCTCAAGGCCAAGGGCACCACGCTGGGCTCGGACGACGGCATCGGCGTGGCGTGCATCATGGCCGTCTTTGAGGACAACACCCTCAGGCACGGACCCCTCGAAGCCCTCATCACCAGCGACGAGGAGACATGCATGTGGGGCGTCAACCACCTGGCACCCGACACCCTACGCGGCGACATCCTCCTCAACATCGACAACGAGACCGAGGGTGAGTTCTGCATAGGCTCGGCAGGAGGCGTCAACGTCACCGCCACACTCGCCTACAAGCCCGTGGCCACAGACCCCGCCGACATCGCCCTGCGCATCACCATCAGCGGCCTCAAGGGCGGCCACAGCGGCTTGGAAATCAACCAGTGTCGAGCCAATGCCAACAAGCTCATGGCGCGTCTCGTGCGCCAGGCCATCAAGGACGACGACGCCCGCCTCGCCACATGGCACGGCGGCAACATGCGCAACGCCATACCGCGCACGGCGGAGGTGGTGCTCACCATACCCGCCGACAACGAGGATGACCTGCGCGACCTTGCCGCCTACTGCCAGCAGACCTTCACCGACGAGTTCCGCGGTGTGGAGGACGGCGTGGAGATTGCCGTGGAGCGCACCGACCTGCCCGCCGAGCAGGTACCCCAGGAGATACAGGACAACCTCGTCTCGGCCATCCTCGCTGCCCACGACGGCGTGCTGCGCAACATTCCCAGCATACCGCACGTCGTGGAGACAAGCTCCAACCTCGCCATCGTCACTATCGGCGAGGGCAAAGCCGAGGTGCTCATCCTGGCCCGCTCGTCGTGCGACTCGCAGCTTGAGCTGGAGCAGGAGATGTTTGAGAGCACCTTCGGCATGGCCGGCATGAAGGTGGAGTTCGGGGGCCACTACGGCGCTTGGCAGCCCAACTTCGACTCGCCCATCGCCGCACAGATGGCAGCCCTCTACGAGCGCCTCGAGGGCAAGCCCGCCAAGGTGGAGGTCGTGCACGCCGGCCTCGAGTGCAGCCTCATCGGACAGGTCTATCCCGACATGGACCTCATCAGCTTCGGACCCACACTGCGCTCGCCCCACACACCCAACGAGCGCTGCAACATACCCAGCGTGGCACGCTTCTGGACATTCCTCACAACCCTCCTCGAGGAGATACCCGAAGCATAGCCCCGCCGCTGCAAGCACCACAGGCCCGCGCCGCCCGGCTGCTCCTCCCACGTCATCGGGGGGGGCGGCGGCCAGCGCCCCCGCGCCCCCGCGGCCCCGTTCCGTCCTTCCCTAATCCCCCCGCCCATGAAACCCCTCATCCTCGCTCTCACCATGGCTCTCTTCCCCCTCTTCTCCCGGGCCGCCTCCTACGACGCGCTCTGGAAGCAAGTCCGCGCCCACGAGGCCGACGGCCGGCCCAAGTCGGCCTACGCCGTCACGCAGACCATCCTCAAAAAAGCCC
>JAFSVI010000089.1 GCA_017445145.1 Bacteroidaceae bacterium
CCATGTCTGTATGAATATCGGCAGCATCAGCATCGACGAGCCGCGGAAAGTAACTATACTCGCCGCGGCAAGTAACCACACTTGCCGCGGCAAACAAGCATGCTAGCCGCGGCAAGCAGCCATAGTTACCGCGGCAAGCAGCCGGCAATGCCATGCTTGGCACATGCCGACACGAGCAAAGCGCTCATGCCGACGAGGCCATGATACCATCTGGTGAGGTGTGCCGCCCCCGCCGTCTGCGCGTGGGCGAGCAAAATAAATGCCGAAAGATTTTGCGGTGTGGCTGAGGTGTGCTATCTTTGCGGCGAATAAAAAAAGCCACAGATGCCATGACACAGACGTCGCCGCCACCGGCGCCAGGGCAGACGCTCGCGCCCGTGGCCATGTTCGTATATAACCGCGAGGACAACACCCTCGCCACGCTGCGCGCCCTGCTCGCCAACACGCTGGCGCCGCAGACGCAGCTGTATGTGTTCAGCGACGGCGGCCGCGATGCCGCCTCGTGGGAGCAGGTGCGGCGTGTGCGGCGAGTGTTGCATGAGGTGGAGGCTGAGGTGACCCGCACCGGCGCCCTTGCCGCGATGACCATAGTGGAACGTCCTGAGAACTTCTACTTGGAGCGCAACGTCATCGAGGGCATAGGCCATGTGCTGTCGTGCCACGCCACGGTCGTCGTGCTGGAGGACGACATAGTGACATCGCCCCATTTCCTGCAGTTTATGAACGAGGCGCTGCGCCTGTACCGCGACGAGCCGCGCGTGATGCATGTGACGGGGTTCACGCGCATCGAGCGCGATGAGGACTTCTACTTCACGCGCTTCATGGCAGGATGGGGTTGGGGCACATGGGCCGACCGCTGGCATGGGCATTTCCGCCACTACGCCACGCGCGAGGAGGCGCTGGCGGGCCTGACGGCTGCCGAGTGCTCACGTCTGGAGTATGGCGGTGTGTTCCCCTGCCTCGGGCAGCTGGAGCGTCGCCCCATCCCGTGGGACATCTGCTGGGGCATCGCCATCTGCCGGGCGGGCGGGCTGTGTCTGGCTCCGGGGCGCACGCTGGTGCGCAACATCGGTCTCGACGCCGGCACGCATTTCCGCTCGCTCGACGTGCGTCTGCCGCTGCCGGGGCGCCGCGTGGTGGTGCCGCTCTCGCGCCTCATCCAGCGTTTTGAGTTCGACCGCGAACCATCGGCCACGCCCATGGCGCTGCGGCGCGTGGCGGCGGAGCCGTCGGCGGCTGTCGAGGCCGCCATGGGCGAGGCGCTGCGCGACTGGGGCATACGCTATACGTGGTTTGGCGCGGCCGTGCGCCGCGCCTACCGCTGGCTGCGCCGGCCTACAGGCTGTCGAGGTTAGCCAGTGTCTGCAGGCGGCGCATGGCGGCGGTGTCGCTCTTGGGGCAGATCATGAGCACCCCGTCGGCCTCGGCGATGACATAACCCTGCAGACCGCTGACGACAGCCATCTTGCCGGCAGCCAGGCGCACGAGGTTGTCGGAGGCATTGTCGAAGAGGGCCTCGCTGTGCATGGTGACATTGGCGCGTCCATCGACCTTCACGTCGGAGGCCGGGCGGTTGCGGCGCGAGGCGTGGGCCAGCTGTATGTCGGTGCCTATGCTGTGCCAGCTGCCGAGGTCGGCCCAGCCGAAGTGGCAGCGCTGCACGTAGTTGTGGCCTGTGCGCTCGAGCACGGCGTATTCCATGGAGAGGTTGGGCAGCGCGTTGTAGTAGCGCGGCACCTCGTCGGTGGCGGCGGTGACGCCCAGGTTGGCCAGCTCGGGGAACTCATCGCGGTACTCGGGCACGTGCTTGACGATGTTGTGGAGCATGTAGTGGGCGCCAAACACGAAGAGGCCGGTGTTCCAGAGGAACTCGCCGCTCTCCATGAACATGCGCGCAAAGGTGGTGTCGGGCTTCTCGGTGAAGGTCTTCACGCTGTGGATGTTGGCCTGCACATCGACCACCTCGCCGGCCTGGATGTAGCCGAAAGCCGTCTCCGGGCGCGTGGGCTCCACGCCCATCGACACGACGCCATCGTGTGTGCCGGCGAAGTCCATGCCGCGCAGAATGTCGTCGGCAAAGCATTGCGGGTCGTAGATGACCTGGTCGGACGGCGAGACGGCGATGCGCGCCCGCGGGTTGATGCGGCTTATGGCACTCGTGGCCCAGGTGACGGGCGCCAGCGTGCCGCGGCGTATGGGTTCGGCCAGAATCTGGTTGCGCGGCAGTTGTGGCAGCTGCTCGTGGATGATGGGCAGATAGCCCTCGAGCGTCGAAACGAAGATGTTCTCATGGGGTATGAATTGCGAGAAGCGGTTGAATGTCTCCTGCAGCAGCGTATGGCCTGTTCCCCCGAAGTCGAGGAACTGCTTGGGCTTGCGCTCGCGGCTGACGGGCCACAGGCGCGACCCCACGCCTCCGGCCAGTATGAGGCAGAAATTGTCTGTTGATGGTTGCATTTAGGGTTAGTATTGGTTGTGTTTTTGTGGTTTTGCGTGGGCTAAGGTAGGTCTTTTCTGCGATGTGGCAAAGAATTGTTGTCTTAAAATATCGTAAAATGCCGAAAAACGCGTACCTTTGCGGCGTTATGAGAGTGAAAATTGAAGAATCATGGCTCCGTGAGCTTTCGGCGGAGTTTGAGAAACCCTACTTCGCGGCCCTGGCGGACTTCGTCAGAGGCGAATACAGCCACGGCGAGTGCTATCCGCCGGGCAGGCTTATCTTCAACGCCTTTGCCACGACGCCCTTCCAGGCCGTGCGCGTGGTCATCCTGGGGCAGGACCCCTACCACGAGCCGGGCCAGGCCATGGGGCTGAGCTTCTCCGTGCCCGACGGCGTGGCGCTGCCGCCGTCGTTGCGCAACATATACAGCGAGGTGGAGGCGGAGACGGGGCGCCCGCAGCCGCCCTCGGGCGACCTCACGCGGTGGGCGCGCCAGGGCGTGTTGCTGCTCAACGCCACACTGACGGTGCGGCGCGGACAGGCGGCGTCGCACCAGCGGCGAGGGTGGGAGACGTTCACCGACGCGGCCATCAGCCGTCTGAGCGCCAGGCGCGAGCATGTGGTGTTCATGCTGTGGGGCGCCTCGGCCGGCGCCAAGGCGACGCTCATCGACGGCAGCCGCCACTTAGTGCTCGGCTCGGCCCATCCGTCGCCGCTGTCGGCGCACCGGGGCTTCCTTGGCAACGGCCATTTCCGCACATGCAACGAATACCTCGCGGCCCACGGGCTGCCGCCCATAGAGTGGTGAAACGTGTTTGACAATCTACTTATTATATGAATAGGACGGAACCGACGGGTGTGCCACCCATAATGGAAATCGGCGGGGTGCTGATTTCCTCGGACATAATCACAGAGCGCTTCTGCTGCGACCTCGAGGCGTGTGGCGGCGCATGCTGCATAGAGGGCGACGCCGGCGCGCCGGTGGCAGAGGCCGAGGTGGCCGAGCTGCGCGGTGCGCTGGACGCCGTGTGGCCGCTGCTGCCGGCGCGCTCGCAGAGCGCCATAGACCGCCGTGGCGTGGTATATACCGACGCCGAGGGCGACTTGGTGACAAACATCGTCGATGGCCGCGAGTGCGTGTTTGCCTATCGCCCGGGCGGCGGCGAGGATGCCGCCACGGGGTTGCCCGCAGGCTGCTGCCTGTGTGCGCTGGAGCGTGCGTGGCGCGGGGGCCTGACCTCGTTTGCCAAGCCCGTGTCGTGCGCGCTCTACCCCATCCGCGAGAAGCGCTTTGCCGGGGGCCTTGTGGGGCTTAACCTGCATCGGTGGGACATCTGCCGGGCGGCCTTCGAGCGCGGTCGCGAACTCGGCATGCCTGTCTATCGTTTTCTGCGTGAGCCGCTGGTGCGACGCTTCGGTCAGGCGTGGTACGACGAGCTCTGCGAGGTGGCGGAGCTCATCGGAGCGTGACAGCCCTGACGACGAACCCGAGGTGGGCGGCCACCGCGCGGGGCCACCCGAAATGCGAAGCCATGATGCGCAGCCGCTCGATGAGCGAGCGGCGGTGGTTGCGCGTGGTGAGGCCCTCGGCGAGATAGTCGGTGAGGATGAGCCCCGTGGGCATGAGCGGCAGCGAGCGGCGGGCGGCACTCTGCATGAGGCGTATGCACCAGTCGTAGTCGGCCGAGAAACGCCACCGCAGGTCATAGGGGTGCTCGCGGGCTATGTCGGTGCGGGCGTAGAAGCTCTGATGGCAGACGAGCATGCCGCTGGCGAAGCTCCGCCACGTGAGGCGCGCGGGAGCCTTGAGGCGCCGATGGCGGAGGAAGCGCCCACTGGCATCGACGATGTCCGTCTCGCCGTAGATGACGGCCGGGCGGCGTGCCACCACCTCGGGCACGAGCAGCGCATCGACGCGCGCCAGCGTGTCGGCGGCGTGGAAGGTGTCGCCGGCATTGAGGAAGATGATGTAGTCGCCCTTGGCAGCCGCAAGGGCCTTGTTCATGGCATCGTAGATGCCGCTGTCGGGCTCGCGTATGAGGGTTATGGTGTGGGGATGGCGGTCGTCGCAGTTGCGCTCCACGTAGCGCTGCACCTGCTCCATGGTGCCGTCGGTGGAGCAGCCATCGACGATGATGTGCTCCACGGCGGGGTGTGTCTGCGCGGCCACGCTGTCAAGCGTGCGACGTATGGTGTGTTCTGCGTTGTAGGTAACGGTGGCTACGGTGAAGCGTGTCATGGCGTTTTGGGGTATGGGGCGGCAACATGCGCCGTCGGGGCGCAGCAGCGCAATGCGGTGCCGGGGCGCAATGCCGCCGCAGATTGGGCGCAAAAGTATGAAAAGTTTGGGCGCCAAGGCGCATATTCCGACCAAAAAACGTGAAAAAGAGGCGCTTTGAGGGAAAAAGTTGCAGGAACAGGGGGTAATGTGTGGGCTTTTTCATATCTTTGCGCCCGCAAAGTGCTGCGGCAAGCAAGCACCAAGCACCCCCTCGCACTCAAACCCAAACATCACACTTAACATAATGGCACAACAAGAAGACGTTTTCAAGAAGATCGTTTCCCACTGCAAGGAATACGGCTTTGTGTTCCCCAGCAGCGACATCTACGACGGCCTCGGAGCCGTCTATGACTACGGCCAGAACGGCGTGGAGCTGAAGAACAACATCAAGCAGTACTGGTGGCAGAGCATGGTGCTACTGCACCAGAACATCGTCGGCATCGACGCCGCCATCTTCATGCACCCCACGACGTGGAAGGCCAGCGGCCACGTCGATGCCTTCAACGACCCGCTCATCGACAACCGCGACAGCAAGAAGCGCTACCGCGCCGACGTACTCATCGAGGACCAGATGGCAAAGTACGACGAGAAGATTGACAAGGAGGTGGCCAAGGCGCGCAAGCGCTTCGGCGACGCCTTCGACGAGGCGCAGTTCCGCCAGACCAACGGACGCGTCATGGAGCTGCAAGGCAAGCGCGACGCCCTGCACGAGCGCTTCCAGCGCGCCATGAACGCCAACGACCTCGACGAGCTGAAGCAGATCATCCTCGACGAGGAGATCGTGTGTCCCATCAGCGGCACCCGCAACTGGACCGACGTGCGCCAGTTCAACCTCATGTTCAAGACCGAGGTGGGCAGCACCGCCGAGGGCACTTCGACCATATACCTGCGCCCGGAGACGGCCCAGGGCATCTTCGTCAACTACCTCAACGTGCAGAAGACCGGCCGCATGAAGCTGCCCTTCGGCATCGCACAGATTGGCAAGGCCTTCCGCAACGAGATCGTGGCCCGCCAGTTCATCTTCCGCATGCGCGAGTTCGAGCAGATGGAGATGCAGTTCTTCGTCAAGCCCGGCACCGAGCTGGAGTGGTTCGCCAAGTGGAAA
>JAFSVI010000090.1 GCA_017445145.1 Bacteroidaceae bacterium
ATCTATGTCGCCTTTGAGCCATCCGGCATCCTTGTAGTAGCGGAACATATCGTGCACCTCATCCTCACTGAAACCTAACATCTGGTTGAAGGCGGCATCGGCGGTGATGTTGGTGGCGATGTTGTAGCCGCTGGTGAGGTCGTCCATGGTCACTGGCGAGACGCCGAGCATGAGCACGCGCTCGAAGTTGGGCTTGAAGAGCTTGAAGATGTCGCGGTAGAAACCCTCGCCGTGCGTCAGGCTGGTGTATTTGTCCTCGCCGTGCTGGTTCAGGACGGTGTTGGTGAAGTTGTCGTATTCATCTATGATGAGGTACATAGGCACGCCATGAACCTTGGCCTTGTAGCCGACGAAGTTAATCTTGGCGTTGGCATCGGGTTGGTGTTTCACGTCCAGTGCAAAGCCGGGGTAGAAGAAATGCTCGTATTCCTCGCTGAAACCATTGACAATCATGCCACAGTACTCATTGAAGCGGGTGGCCAGCTCGTCGATGGTGCCCGTCACCTGCGAGAAGTCGAGGTGCAGCACGGCGTAGCGCCCCTGTAGCGGCGTGGAATCTGAGCCTATATGCAGATGTCCGAACAGCTCGTCGAAGCGTCCCTTCATGTTCACGTCGTAGTATGCCCGCAGCATGCTCAACAGCAGCGACTTGCCGAAGCGGCGTGGCCGCACGAGTAAAAGGTAGTTACTTGTCATCTCCATTCGGGGAATGAACATGGTCTTATCTACGTAGTAGCAATTCTGCTTCTTGATAAGCGTGAAATCTGATATGCCCAGTGGCAATTGCTTGGTGTATGATGTCTCTGTCATGGCTCTTTCTGCTTGTTTCTGCGGCAAAGGTAGATATAATATTCGAGATTATTGTCATATCTGGATAAAAATGTTTGCGCATGACCCACTATGTGTGCCGTTTGCCTTGGCTTGTTCGTGGCCATGTGGGGGTGCATTCAGCAGCTATGATGCTCGGCGCGTTGGTGCTGGTGCGGCTGTCATTGCAAGCTGCCAGGGATGAGGCTTGTATGGCTCATCCCTGGCAGCAGGAGTGTTGGTGTGTGTGTATGTGGTTACTGGGCATCCACGCTGTCGCCGTCGCCGTCGTGTTCGGGTTCGAGTATCACGGTAACGTTGTTGCCCATGGATGCTATGTAGTCGGCCATGCTGCGGATGTCGTCAGTGGTGATGTCCTGCACGGTCTTCTCATAGTTCTCGTAGGGGTCGTAGCCGCGTCGCACCTGTGTGGCTATGCGGTTCATCCAGAAACCGTTCTCGCGCTGGTTCTGAGTGAAGGTCTTGAGCATGTACTCGCGTGCCTTGTTCACGCTCTCTTGTGCGGGCCCCGTCACAGCCATGTCTGCAAAGACGTCTTTGGCAATCTGCACGCATGTGTCAATCATCTCAGGCTTGAGGGGGAAGATGCCCTGCACACTGTAGATGGTCTCGTCGGCCGAGTTGCGTGTGATGCCACCCTGTGCGTGGGTGCTGTAGGCGGCTCCCAGTTCCTCGCGTATCTTTTTGAGATACACCTCAGCCAGACACTGTCCGAGGATGCTCACCTTGGCCTCGTTGGCCACGCTGCGGCTGATGGGCCCGAGCCAAGCCGTGACGACGTAGCCCTGTGGCGTCTGCATGTCGCGGCGGTAGTGGTTGGTTATGTTGCCGCTTGCGGGTCGCATGCCGTTGTCGGCGGGGCTGTCGTCGCGCTTCACGGTCGGCAGCGTGGCGAGGTACTGTTCAGAGAGCACACGTATGCTGTCCTCGTTGATGTTGCCCACGAAGAGGAAGGTGAAGTCCGATGCGTCGGCCATGCGGTCGGCATACATCTGCAGGATGCGGTCGTAGTCAATCTTATCCACTTCGGCCTCGGTCATCGGTATGGAGAGCGGGTGGTGGCGGTAGATGGTGGTCTGAATGGTGTCTGAGAAGCTCGACAGCGGGTTCATGTCCTTGTTGCGCAGGGTCTCGCGCAGGCCGGTCTTCCAAGCCTCCACAGCCTCGTCGTCGCGTTCGCGTGGCATGAAGTGCATGTATATGAGCTCGAACATGGTGCGCACGTCCTTCATGCTGCTGCTGCCCGAGAAGCCTTCCGAGCGCTCGCTGATGCTCACCCCGGCGCTGGCCTGCTTGCCGGCGAGGGCCTTGCCGAGCTCCACCTGGGTGAAGCCTCCGAGCTTGCTGCGGCTCACGACCTCGTCGAAAGCCTCGAGGTTGATGCGCTCGGCCGAGCCGTAGCGCGCCGTGCCGCCGTCGCTCCATGCCGTCATGCGTATCTCGTCGTCCTTGTAGTCGGTTTCCTTCATGATGACGCGCACGCCGTTGGAGAGGGTGAGCATCTTCGAGCCGAAGGGAGCCTTCTCGGTCTTGACGACCTTGCCGGGTGTGGGCAGGTCTGCCACGAGGGGACCGGTCTTGACATTATCGACCCATGCCTCCAGCGGCTGGCTCTGTGCGGCGTGTATGGCGTCGAGGAGCTGGCCCTCGGTGGGGATGTCGAAGCCCTCCTTGTCGGGCGATAGTGCGAGCACGACGAGGTTGGTGTCGGTGCGGCTCACGAGCTGTTGGAATGTCTGGCTGAAAGCCTCGGCAGGCATCTGCGGCAGAATCTGCTTGGTGAGCTGGTACTCCACCTCTATGCCGGGAATGGCCTCGTTGTTGAGGAACGAGCGGTAGTACTCGCGAGCGTAGGCAATGCTCTTCTGCTTGTCGCGGTTGTTGAAGAGCTGCTCCATGTTCGACACCACCTCGGCCACCATGCGGTCGGTCTCGCCCTTGGTGAACCCGAACTGGTCGGCGCGATACACCTCGGCCATGACGGCCTTCACGGCCTCCTCGGCCTGGCCCTCCTTGGGGTCGATGTCGATGTTGAAGGCGCCGGTGACCTTTGCCGAGAGCAGGAAGGCACCGTCATAGACGTATGCGCTCTTGAAGGGGCACTCGGGCTTTAGCGAGAGCTCGTTGAGGCGCTCGTTGAGTGTCCTGCAGGCGATGTTCTTGTTGAGTTCTGCGAGATACACGCCCACGGTGTTGCGTATGCTGTCGGGTATGGCCGGATGCTTGTAGCTGATGCTGATGCCCTGCGATGTCAGCTCCGGGTCCTTGTCGCTCACCACGATGGCCTCGGTGTTGTCGGGCACGCTGTAGTATTCGCGCTTGGCCACGGGCTGCTGCACGGTGATGGGGCCGAAGAGCGTGCGTATCTTGCCCTCGATGGCATCCACATCCACGTCGCCCACGACGACGATGCCCTGCAGGTCGGGGCGGTACCACTTGTGGTAGTAGGCGCGCAGCGTGTCGTAGGGGCATTCATCGACCACCTTCATGAGGCCGATGGGGAAGCGGCGGCCATAGCGGCTGTCGCTCATGAGCTTCTCGAGGTTGCGCACGAGAATGCGTGTCATGCCGCTGTTGCGCATGCGCCATTCGCCGTGGATGACGCCGCGCTCCTTGTCAATCTCCTTGCCGTCGAGCGTGAGGTCGTGGCTCCAGTCGTGCAGGATGAGCAAGCAAGAGTCGATGGCCCCTTCGCGTGCCGGCACGTTGTCGATGTTATACACCGTCTCTTCCACGCTGGTGTAGGCGTTGAGCTGTGCGCCGAACTTCACTCCGATGCTCTCGAGGTACTCGATGAGCGTGCTGTCGGGGAAGTGGGTGGTGCCGTTGAAGCACATGTGCTCCAGGAAGTGGGCCAGTCCGCGCTGGCTCTCCTCCTCCTGTATGGAACCCACCTTCTGTGCGATGTAGAAGAAAGCCTGGTTCTTGGGTTCCTCGTTGTGGCGGATGTAGTAGGTCAGTCCGTTGTCCAGACGTCCCACGCGCACCTTCGGATCTACGGGCAGTGGCTGCATCATGGCGGCCTGCATGTCCTGTGCGCTGGCCGTGGCGGCAGCCATGGCGAGCGCGAGAGTGAGTAAAACTTTTTTGAATCTCATGTGTTGAATATGGTTAGATGTTGATGTATGCTGCTCGCAAAACGGCGCAAAGTTAAGCAAAATACGCTATCTATGACCGTTTTTAACGAAAAGTAACCTATAAATGTGCATAAAATTGCCCTGCGAGCGTCCGCAAGGGCGCCCGCAGGGCTTAGGGTAGCTTGGCGAGTGTCGCGGCGCTTACCTCACGCTCCACTCATAGACGCCGCATGAGTTGTCGGCCGGCTGCTGGTACTCCAGTCGCAGTGCCGTGGTTTCCACGGGCTGGAACTCCACGGTGCATGGCGCACCTTTCTGCGTGGGGTAGGGCGTCTGGCCGTTGGCGGCCACGGGCTGCACGGGCAGCCACTGGCCCTGGTCGTCGCGGTATAGAATGGTCCATGCCCGTGGCACGCGGCATCCGCCCCACGGCCCGTCGTCGAACCAATAGACCGTTGCTGACTGCACCGTGGCCTTCGCGGCGAAGTCATACTGCAGCCACTCCGTGGTGCCCTTCTTGGGCCAGGTGTGGTAGTAGGGTATGCTGCGGTCGTCGGCGCTCTTGGGCGTGAGGCGGTCGTTGATGGCGGAGAGTGCCGCCATGGGGTGTGATGCCGTGGCGCGGCTCTCGCTGGCCAGTGTGGGCGGCAGTGCGGGCGTGGTGGCGCTGAGGTCCTGTGCGAGCCACACCTGCATCTTGCCGGGTCCTCGGTGGCACCAGGCGTAGTAGGGGATGAGTGTGAGCTGCACGTCGGTGGCGCGCAGACGTCCGCGTGGGTCGAAGTCGAGGAGCTGTGCGTCGGTGGTGAGGCTCACGAGCTGGCATGCCTCGTCCTCTGCCTCGCTGTTGTTGCCGAAGTGGAACGGCTGCGGCTCAGCCACTTGGAAGGCGGGCATCTGGTTGACGAGCACGCCGCTGATGTCGAAGCTGTTGTCGGGGTGCTCGGCACAATACACGATAGGCCCGCGCTCTATGCTCACCATGCCGCGGTCGGCGGCGACGTGTGCGTTGGCGCGCACGGTGCGGGGTTCCATGTCGAGGTGCAGGCTGATGCGGTCGCCCTTGCGCCACTTGCGCGTGATGGTGAAGTAGCCGTCGTCGGCGGTGGTGGCGGCCACGTCGGCGCCGTTGACGGCGACCTTGTAGCTCAGACGCTTGCCGTCGGAGAAGGCGTAGAGGTCGGATGGCACGGGGCTGCCCTTCACCCATCCGGGAATGCGCACCTTGAGTGCGAACTCGCCGGCGCGGTTCTCGGTGACGGTGATGTCTATGTCGCCAGTCCAGGGGTATGAGGTCTGCTGTTCCAGGCCCACACGCTTGCCCCCCACGGTGAGTTGTGCCTCGTTGCCCATGAAGAGGTTCACATACACGTTGCGGTCGCGCACGGCATACACGTAGCCGGGCAGCGAGGGTATGAAGCGGCAGATGTTGCTCGGGCAGCAGGCGCAGCCGAACCACGCCTGGCGCTGGTGCTGGCCCATGCTGGCCAGAGGGTTGGGGTAGAAGAACGTGCCTCCGTCGAGCGACACGCCGCTGATGAGGCCGTTGTAGAGTGTGCGCTCGAGCACGTCGTAGTACTTCGACTGTCCGTGGAGCAGGAAGAGGCGGTGGTTGACATACACATTGCCAATGGCGGCACACGTCTCGCAGTAGGCGCTCATGTTGGGCAGCTCATAGTTCTTGCCGAAGGCCTCACCGCTGGCCGTGGCTCCGATGCCGCCGGTGATGTATAGCTTCTTGTTGACGATGTTGTCCCAGATGGCATCGATGGCGTGTATGTACGCCGAGTCGCCGGTGAGGGCGGCCACGTCGGCCATGCCGGCATACATGTAGGCGGCGCGCACGGCGTGGCCCACGGCCTCGTCCTGTTCCACCACGGGCTTATGCGCCTGGCTGTAGTCGTGGACGATGGTGGTCTTGCCGCGCCAGTCGAGCAGGAACTTGGCCTCGTCGAGGTACTTGCGCTCGCCCGTGACGAGGTAGAGGCGCGCCAGCGCCATCTCGGCAATCTGATGGCCGGGCACGACGCATGCCTGTCCGGGGTTGGGACCCACCTCGCGCACCACGCAGTCGGCAAACTTGATGGCCACGTCGAGGAAGTTGCGCTTGCCGGTGGCCTGGTAGTGGGCGCATGCGGCATCCACCATGTGGCCCAGGTCGTAGAGCTCATGGCTGAGGTCCTCTTCCTTCACCCAGCGGCGTTCGCCGGACCATGGGTGCGGGTGTTGCGGGTTCTGCGTGCGCGATGTATATAGGTAGCCGTCGGGCTCCTGTGCGGAGGCTATGACGGCTATTACGCTGTCGATGTACGCCTCCAGGCGCTTGTCGGGGTATGTCTGCAGGATGTAGCTTGCGCCCTCGATGGTCTTATAGGGGTCGGTGTCGTCGAAGCTGTAGGTGCCGTCGGCGATGGCGAACACCTTGCCGGGGTCGGCCAGGTGGGCGGCGGCGTTGCTGAAGTTGGTGTAGCGTCCTGTCTCCTCACATTTGCTGAAGGCCAGTGGGATGGTGACTTCGCGCGATGCCTTCAGGCGCTGGCCCCAGAAGGCGTCGGTGACCTTCACGGCGGTGAATGGCACCTGCGTGATGGGGTAGCCGTCGTGGGCGGTGGCGCCCTTGGCGGGGGCTGACAGAGCGTTAGCGCTCACGCCGGCAACGAGTGCCAGCGCGAGCGCGATGATGGTCTTGTGGTGTGACATAAGCTGTTAGAGGTTGTCCTTCTCGATGTCCTTGAAGTACTTGTAGGTGCCGTGCTTGATTTCCTCGGTGGCAGCGTCGTCGCACACGATGATGCCGTGGGGGTGGAGCTGCAGGGCGCTGATGGTCCACCACTGCGTGACGGGGCCTTCGATGGCGGCCTGCAGGGCGCGTGCCTTGTTGTGGCCGTTGCACAGGATGAGCACCTCGCGGGCGTCCATGACGGTGCCCACGCCCACGGTGAGTGCCGTGGCAGGTACGTCCTCGGGCTTGCCGCCGAAGAAGCGGCTGTTGGCCACGCGCGTGTCGGTGGTGAGGGTCTTCTGGCGTGTGCGGCTGCAGAGGCTGCTTCCGGGTTCGTTGAAGGCGATGTGTCCGTCGGGGCCAATGCCACCGATGAAGAGGTCAATGCCTCCGGCCTCCTGTATCATCTGCTCGTAGTGGGCGCACTCGGCGGCGAGGTCGGGGGCGTTGCCGTTGAGGATGTGTATGTTCTCCTTGGGTATGTCGATGTGGTCGAAGAAGTTGGTGGCCATGAAGCTGTGGTAGCTCTCGGGGTGGCTCTCGGGCAGCCCCACGTACTCATCCATGTTGAAGGTGAGCACGTTGCGGAAGCTCACGCGGCCTTCCTTGTTGGCCTTGGCCAGGGCCTTGTACATGCCGATGGGGCTGGAGCCTGTGGGCAGTCCGAGCACGAATGGTTTCTCTGCCGTGGGTGCGGCGGCGTTGATGCGGTTGATGACGTAGTCAGCTGCCCACTGGGACATCTGATCGTAGTTGGGTTCGATGATTACTCGCATAGTGGTTTGTGTGATTTGGGATTAGTATTGTGTTGATTGGTTGTGCGG
>JAFSVI010000091.1 GCA_017445145.1 Bacteroidaceae bacterium
CAGCAGGGGCTGGTCGATGAGGGCCATGCGGTCGGTGGCGTCCCACATCATCAGGTCGAGCATGCACTGCACGGGGGTCGATGCGCCGTCGTTCTCGTGTCGATACTTCGACGTGCCGTAGTAGAAGATTCCCTCGCGGTAGAGGTCGAAGGGCATGGCCTTCAACTGCTCCTCGGTGGGGATGGCCTGCTTCGGGGGATAGACCACCTGACCCGTTTCCACCCACTGCTGGCGGGCTTCAGCGGCCTGACGCAGACGTTCCTGAACAGTCGAGAGTTGCGAATCGCCATAGCCGTTGCGACGCACACGACCGGTGTTGAACATGCTCAGTGCGGCCACCGCCTTGATGCGCTTGTCGCTCTGTGCCGCAGCCACCGTGTAGCCGCCACCGCCACAGATGCCGAAGGCTCCGATGCGCTGCTTATCTACACCCGGATACTGCGAGATGAAGTCAATCATGCCGCGGATGTCCTCGATGCGGTTCGTGGGAATGTCGTTGCCACGGGGCTGTCCTGCACTCTGTCCCTGATAGCGGGCATCACAGGCAATGGCGACATACCCCGCCTCGGCCAGTTTCTGGGCGAACATACCGCTCACCTGTTCCTTCACGCCGCCGTTGGGATGGCTCACCACCACGGCAGCATAGCGTCCGTCCTTCGTGTAGCCCTTCGGCGTATAGACGTTGGCCGACACACGCAGTCCGCCCACTTCGTAACTCACGGGGTGAATCTGCACCTCGCCCACCACATTCTCCATCAGGGCACCGTCGTACACCAGTCCCCAAGGATTCAAAACATTCTGTCCCATACTCATTGCTGTCATTAGGATGGCCACGGCCATCATCGTTAATTTTCTCATATTGTGTTATTATTTACATTGTTACAGATTTGATGCCTGTTGTATCGTCCTCGTCGGTTTCGTTCTTCCATAGATGCAGCAGGGCATTGTACGCATACTGGCAGGCATAGGACAACGTATGGCTTCCGCCCGGCAGGACTGCGTAGTAGATGTTGTTGGTGCTCTTGTCGGTGCCGAAACTGAACTCTGGTAATTGGCGCATGGCATCGGTCTGAGCGGTTAGCATCGGCTCGGCAATGTCGTTGCTGCCAGTAATTACGTGAATGTAGAAGTCGCGCATGCCATAACCACTCGCGTGGAGGGCATCGGCCAAATATTGTGCCGTGCCCGATGGATTGGAAAGGCCAGCCTGAGTGCCCAGAGCCCAGCAGTCGCCGCTGGTGGGAACGTAGTAGCGGAAGAGATCGAGTGCCTGACAGAATGTCCACCACGTGCAGACGCTTCCCATAGAGAAGCCGCCAAAGGCGCGATGATTGCGCGACCGACGCAGGTCGCTGCGGCTGGTGCTGCCCCCGGCATAGGTGCGGTAGGCTGTCTCAACGGCGGGAATGAGGTCGTTGGCCAACTCCTTCGGAAACTGCTCGACGGCGACGCCCGAATTGCCGACGCTCGCATCTCCGTCGCCTGCAAGATAGAACGTGGGGGCAACGACGATGCAAGGCTGGCAGTCGCCCCGCTGTATCATGTTGTCAAGAATGTTCTTGAACAGACTATTCTGGCCCTCTCCGCCCAAGTATGAAGCCTGCGACCCTCCGCCGCCATGCATCAGGTAGAATACGTTGTATCGGCTCACCGCGCCCTCGTCATATCCGTAGGGCAGATAGACCAGTGCGTATTTCTGCATCGGCATACCCGTAGCGTAGGAGGTCGTCTGATAGTCGAGACGCACCACACGTCCTTGTTCCTGAGCCTGCCTGCTATAGCCTGACGGCACTTCCACTATGTCGGTGTTGATAATGTTGGCATCCTCACCAGTCTGCACATCCGCTTCGTCCACGACTATCTCCTCTTCTTGGTTCAGAAAGTCGAGCGTCCATTGCACGGCCTGCGTCTGCTGACTGCCAGAGAACCCATGACCGGCCCCCTCGATGCGTTTCAGTTCTGCCGAGGCGTAGAGTTGAACCATCCGTTCGGAATAGGAAATCGGGGCGATGTTGTCAGCCGAGCCGTGAATGATGAGAATGTCCCCCGCAAACTTGGGCAGTTCGGTGTAGATGTCATAGTCGTAGGCATCGGTGGCATAGATGCTGCCCAGCGTCACGCCCCAGAGATTGAACATAGCAGGAATGTCCTCACGGCGCGGATACCACTCATGCACATCGTCGGGGATGACCAGTGCAGGATAGATGAGCACTGCCGCACGCACCTCGCTGGGATGGTCTGCCGCCGTCATGGCCGACACCATGCCGCCCTGACTGGCTCCCATCAGGTAGATGCGGCTGGCATCCACGCGACTGTCGGCACGAAACTGGCTGATGACGGCCCACAGGTCGGCCTCCTCCGTGTGGATGCTCATATCGGTGGTTGCTCCGTCGCTGCGACTGCTGGAAGTGGCCCCGCAGAAGTCGAGACAATATACCATGTAGCCGTGTTCTGCCAACGTGCGGGCATACGATGTGCCGCTGCTGTAACTGCCACCGAAGCCGTGAGCGTAGATGACGAGGGGTAGCGGAGTGTCGGCAACGTCAGGGACGTATGCCACGCCGTAGATGCGCAGTCCGTCGCGCTGGCACCAGAGTTCCTCTGTGGTGTATGTATGGCCGCCGTCGTGACTGACCGATGCCGACCGTGCTGCCGTTGATGTTGGGGAAACCGTCTGAGCATCCTCTGTCGTCACCTCGTCGGCATCAGCCGTGCAAGCCATGCATGAGCAGATGCCCAGCATGGCCAGAAGATAATATGCTATATGCTTCTTCATAGATTCTCCTTCAGGAACTCCTCTATCAGTTGCAAATTCTGCATCACATACTCCTCGTGGTCGTACATCTCGAAGTGGAGGGCTTGGGGGATGACGTGCAGTTGCTTCACCTCGGAGGCGGCGTTCTGGTACATCAGTTCGGCACCGGGACGGGTGAAGGCATTCTCGGCAGTGATGACGAGATAGGGCTTGCGGAAGTCGCGGATAATCTCGACGGGGTGGAACTGGTGCCAGGAAAGTTGGCTCCACGTGGGCATCTCCACCATCTGCACGGCGGCACCACGGTCGGGGTCGAAGTAGTAGGCGGCACCCTCGGAGCCTTCCTCAATCATGTGCAGGCGGTCGGGCTCGCCGCCGGCCTCGTAGTCGGCCTTCATCTGCAGCAACTGCTCGTCGGTGGCCGTCACCACGATGTCCATGATGGTGAACGGCACGATGCTCACCACGGCCTTCATCCTCGGGTCGTCCTTCACGCCACAGGGCAGATAGACGCCGCTGCCGCAGATGCCTACACCGGCTATACGGTCGGTGTCGATGTCGTGCAGGGGCTGGGCGAAGGTGATGGCCGACCGCCAGTCGCTGCCCTTCACCTGCGGGGCTTCGTAGGCACGGGGATGACCCTCGCTGGCTCCTACGTAGGAGTGGTCGAACACCATTGTGGCATAGCCGCGCTCGGCCAGCAACTGGGCGTAGAGGCTCTGCGTCAGTTCCTTCACGCTGGCCATCGGGCCGCCTATGATGATGAGGGGCAGTTTCTCGCCGGCCCGGCGGTTGCGGGGACGATAGGCGATGCCTGCGAGCCAGAGCCCGCTATCCTGATTCTGAAACACGACCGGCTGCCGGTCAACACGCTCGATGGGAGCCTTTGCAATTATCTTTGTAGCCATAATCATTGATGTTTAAAAGTTATACTTCTGAATCTGGGTGTAAAGATACGGAGTTTCCTGCATACGATTGATACAAGAAACTCCGTTTGTTTTTCCCATATTTCGGTTTATGCCCTGAACGTGCTGGGCGAGGTGCCGAGATTCTTCTGCACGTAGCGCGAGAAATGGCTCTGCGAAGTGAATCCGAAGAGGTCGGAGATGTCGGTCAGCGACAGGCTCTTGTCGCGCAGCAGACGGGTCAGTTCGATGACGGCAAAGCGGTCTATCCAGAAATTGGCCGAGAAGCCGCTCACTTTCTTGCAGACCTCGGAGAGATACTTAGGCGTGACGCAGAGCAGGTCGGCATAGTAGCCCACCTCGCGGTTCTTGCGATAGTCGCCGCGCTCCAGCAAGTCGATGAAGCGCCGCATCACCGAGGCCGTCAGTGCCGACACCTCCGACTGCGGGTTCTGCCGGGCATGGAACTCATAGAAGTCTATGAACATCATCTGCGTCACTGCCATCATCGCATCGCCCTG
>JAFSVI010000092.1 GCA_017445145.1 Bacteroidaceae bacterium
CACCACCCACGGCGGCCCCAATTACTTTATTTCGTCCAGTGCGTGCGGCTGCCAGCCGCACACCCCCTCCCCCCCCCCGCTGAAAGCCAACATTTCTCACCCCTCATTCCTCACTCCTCACTATGGGACTCTTCTCTTTGACAAAAGAAATAGCCATGGACCTCGGCACGGCCAACACCATCATCATCTCCGATGGCAAGGTGGTCGTCGATGAGCCTTCGGTCGTGGCCCTCGACCGCCGCTCCGACAAGATGATTGCCGTGGGCGAAAAGGCCAAGCAGATGTATGAGAAAACACACCCCGACATACGCACCATACGCCCCCTGCGCGACGGCGTCATTGCCGACTTCAACGCCTGCGAGCAGATGATGCGGGGCCTCATCAAGATGGTACACACCGGTACCTACATCTTCAAACCATCGCTGCGCATGGTCATCGGCGTGCCATCGGGTTCCACGGAGGTGGAGCTGCGCGCCGTGCGCGACAGCGCCGAGCACGCCGGAGGCCGCGAGGTGTACCTCATCTACGAACCCATGGCCGCTGCCATAGGCATAGGCCTCGACGTGGTGGCACCCGAGGGCAACATGATTGTTGACATCGGCGGAGGCTCCACCGAAATCGCCGTCATCTCCCTCGGAGGCATCGTCGCCGACAAGAGCCTGCGCACCGCCGGCGACGACCTCACGGCCGACATACAAGAGTACATGGCCCGCCAGCACAACGTCAAAGTCAGCGAGCGCATGGCAGAGCGCATCAAGATACACGTCGGCGCAGCACTCACCGACCTCGGCGACGCCGCGCCCGAGGACTACGTCGTCGATGGACCTAACCGCATCACCGCACTGCCCATGAAGGTGCCCGTGTGCTACCAGGAGATAGCCCACTGCCTCGAGAAAACCATTGCCAAGATAGAGACGGCAGTGCTCGCAGCACTCGAGGAGACACCGCCAGAGCTGTATGCCGACATCGTCAAGAACGGCATCTACCTCACCGGAGGAGGAGCACTGCTGCGCGGACTCGACAAACGCCTCACCGACAAAATCAACATCCCCTTCCACATCGCCGAGGACCCGCTCCACAGCGTGGCCAAGGGCACCGGCGTGGCGCTGAAGAACATCCACAACTTCTCCTTCCTCATGTAGGCCCGACCACGGCATGAGAGCGCTCTTAGAGTTCATCGCGAAATACTACCACTGGGCCGTGTTCACCGCCCTCGAGGTAATAGCCATCACGCTGCTGCTGAGGTTCAACAACTATCAGGGCAGCGTGTGGCTCACTACGGCCAACACCGTCGTCGGTACGGCACAACAATGGCACAACGAGGCCATACGCTTCATACACCTGGGACAGGTCAACGCCGACCTCATGCGGCGCAACCTGCGCCTGGAGCAGAACGTGGAGTTCCTGCAGGCGCAGCTCGACTCCGTCACTCACGACTCCACAGCCGCCGAGCGTCTGCAGGCACAGCGCCTACGCCCCCTCGACATCATACCCGCAAAGGTAATCACCAACAGCGTGCTGCGCCGCAACAACCTCATCACCATCAACCGAGGCCGACGCGACGGCATCGAGCCGGAGCAGGGAGTGGTGAGCGGCACGGGCATCGTGGGCATCATATACATGGTGTCGGACCACTTCAGCATCGTCATGCCACTGCTCAACAGCCACTCCAGCATCAGCTGCGCACTGCGGGGCACACGCTACTTCGGCTACCTGCGGTGGGACGGCACAGACCCGCTCTTCTGCTACCTCGACGACATACCACGACACGCACGCTTCCGCGTGGGCGACATCGTGGAGACAAGCGGCAACGGCAGCATCTTCCCACGCGGGCTCTTCGTGGGGCGAGTGGCAGCCATAGAGAACAGCGACGACGGCCTCAGCTACAAGCTGCGCATACACCTCGGCATCAACTTCTCGCGACTGGCCGACGTGGCCGTCATACGCCAGGAGTTCCAACCCGAGGTGCGCGAACTCGAGCAGAAAGCCGACTCCGCCATGGCACGATAGCCCCGTTGCCCCCGCCACCTGCCGCCACCTGCCGCCACCTGCTTCCACCCTGCCCCGCGTCCAGCATAAGAGTTGAGTATGTCGCTGTATTACAGCGACCCCACCCTCCCCAGCGCCTCCCACCCTCCAGCATCCCCCAGAACCCCCTCCCCCCCTAAAAGCCCCCCTCCCCCATGATCCTCACGCTCCTCCAACGCGCACTCTGGCTCGCCGCCCTCGTGGTGGCGCAGATGATGGTGTTCAACCACATACACTTCATGGGCTACGCCACACCGCTGCCGTTCGTGTATCTCGTGATGCTCTTCCCCATGGGCGCCAACCGCAGCGCCGTCATGCTGTGGGGCTTCACCTGCGGACTGCTCACCGACATAGTATCGCTCACGCCAGGCATAGGCGCCGCCGCCATGACACTCGCCGCGTGCATACAACCGCCCCTGGCAACACTCATGGCCCCAAAGGACGCCGTCGAGGACCTGCAACCCTCCATGCGCACACTCGGCTTCTGGCCCTACTTCCGCTACGCCCTCATCATCACGGGAGTGTTCACCATAGCATACTTCGCCCTCACGGCGTTCAACTTCTTCCACCTGCGCGACCTGGCAATAGCCACCGCCGCCAGCTGGGCGCTCACCCTCGCTATCTGCCTGCTCATGGAGGCACTC
The DNA here is from genome assembly GCA_017445145.1 of Bacteroidaceae bacterium. Taxonomy (GTDB): domain Bacteria; phylum Bacteroidota; class Bacteroidia; order Bacteroidales; family Bacteroidaceae; genus Physcousia. Next base: position 2,673 of record JAFSVI010000092.1, read on the forward strand.
AGAAGCCGCTGACAAGCACCACAGCCACACCCGAGCACACACACCATGGCAGCCAAGGAACCACAACTGGACTATCGCAAATACGTGCTGGCAGCGGCGGCGACAGCCGTCATCGCCGTCTATGTGCTCCGGCTCTTCACCCTGCAGCTCACCAGCGACGACTACAAGCTGCGCGCCGACTCCAACGCCCTCATGAAGCGCATACAGTTCCCGGCGCGGGGAGCCATCACCGACCGCAACGGCGAGCTGCTCGTCTATAACCAGCCGGCCTACGACATCATGGTCGTGATGAACGAGGCCACCGACATCGACACACTCGACCTCTGCGAGAGCCTCGGCATTGACCGCCAGTGGTTCGACCGCCGTATGGCCGAGATCAAGAACACACGGGGCTACAGCCGACACACACAGCAGCTCTTCATGAGCCAGCTCTCGGTGGAGGAGTTCTCCAACTTCCAGGAGAAGCTATTCCGCTTCCCGGGCTTCTACATACAGAAACGAAGCATACGCCAATACACCTCGCCACACGCCGGACACATCCTCGGCGACATAGGCGAGGTGAGTCCTGCCGACATCGAGGACGACCCCTACTACCAGAGCGGCGACTACATTGGCAAGCAGGGCGTGGAGCGAAGCTACGAGCAACAGCTGCGAGGCATCAAGGGTTCGGAAATCCTGCTGCGCGACGTCAAGGGGCGCATCAAGGGGCGATACCAGGACGGACGCTTCGACCAGCAGCCCATACCCGGCAAGAACCTCACACTGAGCATTGACCTCAACCTGCAGAAGCTCGGCGAACGCCTCATGCACGGCAAGCTCGGCAGCATAGTGGCCATAGAACCTGCCACGGGGGAGGTGCTATGCATGGTGAGCTCACCGACCTTCGACCCGCGCACCATGGTGGGACGACAGCGCGGACGCCAGCACAAAGCCCTCGCCGCTGACCCCATGAAGCCGCTCATCAACCGCTCCATAGCGGGACTATACCCACCCGGCTCAACCTTCAAGACATCACAGGCGCTAACCTTCCTGCAGGAAGGCATCATCACACCCGACACACGCTTCCCATGCAGCCACGGCTTCCACTTCCGAGGCCTCAAGGTGGGATGCCACGGCCACGGCTCGCCATGGCCCCTTGTGCCCAGCATAGGTACCTCGTGCAACGCCTACTTCTGCTGGGGGCTTTACCACATGTTCGGCAACCGCGAGCACTACCACTCCACGCAGGAAGCCATGACGCGGTGGAAGGACTACATGGTGAGCATGGGCTTCGGCTACAAGCTTGGCGTGGACCTACCCGGCGAGAAGCGTGGCCTCATACCCAACGCCGAGTTCTACGACAAGGCATACCGAGGCTCGTGGTCAGGACTCACCGTCATCTCCATCAGCATAGGCCAGGGCGAGGTGCTGCTCACACCGCTGCAGATTGCCAACCTCGGCGCCACCATAGCCAACCGAGGGTGGTTCATCACACCACACGTCGTCAAGGAGATACAGGACACACCGCTCGACACGCTCTACACACACCGGCGCTACACCATGGCATCGGCGGCCAACTACGAGGTCGTGGTGCAGGGCATGAGGCAAGCCGTCACCGGCGGCACATGCCGCTCGGCCAACACCACCATGTATGAGGTGTGCGGCAAGACAGGCACCGCCCAGAACCGCGGCCACGACCACTCCGTGTTCATGGGCTTCGCACCCATGCACAACCCCAAGATTGCCGTGGCCGTGTATGTCGAGAACGGCGGCTGGGGGGCGACATTCGGAGTGCCCATCGGCGCACTCATCATGGAGCAGTACATCAACGGCCACCTCACAGAGGCCAGCCAGGCCAAGGCCGAAACCATAGAGAACAAAGTCATTGCCTACGGCACCTACGACAGATAACACCACAACGCCACCGTGAAAGAGCAACGCTCACTGCTGGCCAGCATGGACTGGCTCACCATACTTCTCTACGTCATACTCCTCGCCATTGGGTGGATGAGCATCTGCGGCGCATGCTACGACTACGGCGAGACACCCAACCTCTTCGCACTATCCACACGCTCCGGCATGCAGATAGTGTGGATAGGCACTTCCATGCTGCTGGGAGCCGTCATACTGCTGCTCGACGACCGCATCTACGATACCTTTGCCTACATCATCTTCGCACTGCTGCTGGCGTTGCTCATTGCCACACCCTTCCTGGCCCACGACATCAAGGGTTCGCACTCATGGATCAAGATAGGCCCCTTCAGCCTGCAGAGCGCCGAGTTCGCCAAGTTCGCCACCGCGCTCGCCATTGCCAAGTTCATGTCGAGCTATGGCTTCCAGCTACAGGGGTCGTGGCGCAACTTCCTCATCTGCTGCGCATTCATCTTCACGCCCATGGTGCTCATCATCATGCAGAAGGAGACGGGCTCCGCACTCGTCTATTTCAGCTTCTTCCTCATGCTCTACCGCGAAGGCATGCCCGGAAGCATTCTCTTCGCGGGCATTGCAGCCGTGGCATACGTCGTCGTGGGGCTTAGATACGCCGACCAACAAGTGCTGGGAGACACCACGAGCCTCGGCACACTGCTCGTGCTCGCCATCATACACGTATTCGTAGCTGCACTACTCATAGTCTATACCTCGCCAAAGACATCCGACATACAGCGACTCGGCGAACAGCGCACGGCGGCAGTGGCCTTCCGGCAGACCATGACGGCCACACTCCTGCTCACACCGCTCGCCGCAGCAACCATCATGGGAGCCGACTACGTCATGGCACACATTGCCGACATCAGCCCCGCCACACAGGCATTCGCACAAAAGAACTTCGGCACCGACATACTGCCCTTCGACGCCGCACTGCCGCTGACGGTGGTGCTCGTAGCGCTGGCGCTGAGGCTCATCTGGATAGGCTTCGCAAGCCACATCTACCGCTATGCCTACATCGCACTATTCGCCCTCGGAAGCATGGCCGTGTTCTTCTCGGCACACACCATGCTCGACCACCTCGCCGAACACCAGCGCACTCGCGTGCAGGTCTTGCTCGGCCTCAAGGACGACCCCAAGGGTGCCGGCTACAACGTCATACAGGCGCAAATCGCCATCGGCTCCGGAGGCCTCGAGGGAAAGGGATTCCTCAACGGCACACAGACCAAGCTCAAGTACGTGCCGGAGCAGGAGACAGACTTCATCTTCTGCACCGTGGGCGAGGAACAGGGATTCATTGGCTCGGCAGCCGTGCTCGGACTGTTTCTGCTCCTGCTGCTCAGGCTCATACACCTGGCCGAACGCCAGACAACCGACTTCGGACGAATATACATCTATTGCGTGTTCTCCATATTCCTCTTCCACGTCGTCATCAACGTGGGGATGGTGCTCGGGCTGATGCCCGTCATAGGCATTCCGTTGCCTTTCTTCAGCTACGGAGGCTCTTCGCTGTGGGGATTCACCATACTGCTGTTCATCGCACTGCGCATCGACGCCGCACGACCAATGAAATAGCCACCGCTGAGCATCAAGCAATGCCCCACCGCAGAAAAAGCCAGCAATGAAGTAAGCCACCCCACATTGAGTATGCCGCTGTACCACAGCGGCCCCAACCACCCCTCAAGCACAATCTCCAATCATGCTCAAGCCATTCCACACACCAGGCCTCATAGAGGCAGGATGCGACGAAGCAGGACGAGGCTGCCTCGCAGGACCCGTCTTCGCCGCGGCCGTCATACTGCCACCAGACTACGTCAACCCCATGCTCAACGACTCCAAGCAGCTCTCACCAGCACGCCGACGGCAGCTGCGCACCGACATCGAGCGCGACGCCGTGGCTTGGGCCGTCGCCGAATGCTCGCCCGAGGAGATTGACCGCCTCAACATTCTGCGATGCTCCATACTCGCCATGCAGCGCGCTCTCGACAAGCTCTCAACAACGCCGCAGCACATCATCATCGACGGCAACCGCTGGGCTGCGTACCACATACCAGCACACACCATCGTCAAGGGCGACGCAACATACATGAGCATAGCGGCGGCAAGCATACTCGCAAAGACTTACCGCGACGAACGCATGCAGATGCTCGCGCAACAATGCCCCGGCTACGGATGGGAGCACAACATGGGATACCCATCGCGACAACACCGCGAAGCAATACGCCAACTCGGCACCACACAGCACCACCGACGCTCGTTCCGCCTGCTCCCTGAGGAGCAACTAACCCTCGATTTCGCATGATTATGCCGCGTTTTTGCACCTCAACGCCATTTAGCTACAATAAAATTTGGCCAACAAGCAGATGTTTGCTAACTTTGCGCCAAATTACACGCTCCATGCACAACAAAAACACCATACAACAGGCGCTGCACAAGGCTGCATGCATCGCCATCATGGCTGCAGCAACAATCACAGCCAGCGCCACGGGCAACGACGCACAGCACCACGCCACGCCACAAAACACCACCACTCAACGCCAGCGCACTGACACCATACGCCAACCGCAAGTCGCCACAGAGATGCACGACATGCACACACGCATGATGACAACGCCACAGCCCGTGAGCATCAAGCAGCAGGGACGGCTGCTAAGAGTGGAGAGCCAGGCAGCACAGCTGCTGCCCATATACACACAAAACGGCATCTTCTACACCGCCTTCCGCCTCACCAAAGGCACCAACTGGCTCAGCGGCCTGCCGCGAGGGCGATACATCATCAACAACAGGCACTTCGCCATCAACTGACTACCACCACACACGACACAACAACGACACATGACAGTCGATCTCGAACAACTAATCAGGCAGAAAGCACCCGACAAGGCCAGATACATACCACAATGCGCCTTCGCACTTCTGCGACGCCTCTTCCACCAAGACTACTGCAACGAGTTCCTGCGACGCGACACCAAGGGAGTGGAATTCTGCTTCGGAGTGCTCGACTACATCGGCGTCAACATCAACGTCGAGGGATTCGACAACGTGCCGTGGGACACAGAAAAGCCACTGGTGTTCGTGTGCAACCACCCGCTCGGAGCCATCGACGGACTCGCGCTCCTCGGCACCTTAGCACGCCAAACACAAGACCACGTGAAATGCATCGTCAGGTCTGAGCTCCTCGAGTTCGACGCAATAAGGCAATACTGCATACCCATCAACAAGAGCGGGCGCCAGGCACGCGACCTGCCGCAGCAAGTGGATAAAGCCTTCAACGGCAGCGACCACGTCATGCTCTTCCCCGCTGGCATCTGCTCCAGGGAAATCAACGGCGTCGTGCGCGACATACCGTGGCGCAAGTTCTTCGTCAATAAATGCCGGCAGTGGCAGCGCGACATCGTACCCGTACACTTCATCGGACAGAACTCACCACGATTCTACGCCATCGACCGCTGGACAAAGCGACTGCACATCAAAGCCAACATCGCACAGCTCTTCCTCGCCGACGAAATGGTGCGGACAAGCGGAAAGACATTCACCATGCGCTTCGGAAAGCCCATACCATACACCACGTTCGACAACACCCGCCAGCCACAGCAATGGGCACAATGGGTGCAACAGCAAGTCGAAAGCCTCTGAACACACACATGGCAGCAACCCACACTTGGCAACAACCCACACACACAACACACAACCCATGGCAGCAACAATAATACCCCCGGTGCCCGTAGAGAAACTCATACAGGAACTCACACCACAACGCAAACTACGCACAACAGCGCGAAGCAACAACGAGGTGTATGTCATCGACGCACACGGTGCACCCGCTGTCATGAGGGAGATAGGGCGTCTGCGAGAAGAGGCTTTCCGAGCCGCAGGAGGTGGTACAGGACTCGAACTCGACATCGACGAGTTCGACACCATGCCTAACCCTTACCGACAGCTCATCGTGTGGGACCCCGACGAAAAGGCCATCATCGGGGGCTACCGCTTCATCCTCGGCTCTGAAATCACACTGCAGCCCGACGGACAGCCGCACCTGGCAACAACGCACATGTTCCGCTTCTCCGACACCTTCATGCGCCAGTACATGCCATACACCATCGAACTCGGCCGCTCATTCGTCACACTGCGCTACCAGAACACCAACAACGGCATGCGGACAGCCACACCGGCAAGCAGGACGCTCATCAAGAAGGGACTCTTCGCACTCGACAACCTTTGGGACGGACTCGGAGCACTCACCGTCGTCATGCCCAACGTGCGCTACCTCTTCGGGAAGATGACCATGTACCCATCCTACGACCCAACGGCGCGCGACATGATTCTCTTCTTCCTGCAGAAACACTTCAACGACCCCGACAACCTCATACTGCCCCTCAAACCACTAACCATCAACACAGACCCCGAACGCCTCAAAGCACTCTTCTGCGAACAAGAGTTCCGGGCCGACTACAGAATACTCAACCGCGAGGTGAGGGCTCTCGGCTACGACATACCACCTCTCGTCAACGCATACATGAACCTCTCACCAACCATGCGCATGTTCGGAACGGCCATCAACGACGGATTCGGCGACGTAGAGGAAACGGGAATACTCATCGACATCAACGAACTCTTCGACCAGAAGAGAGTGAGATACATCGACAGCTTCGCCAGGCAGCACCCTGAGGCCGTGGCTCCCACTTCGGGAGCCAACATCGTCATCGGAAGGCAACAATCCCACAGCAACAGGGCCTGACCTGCATAATAATCACTCTTTTTTTCACTTTTTTGCCTTTTTCCTGTGGCCGTCTCAGGAAAAAGCCATATCTTTGCCCCAAACTATGAATACAATGTCCATGAAAGCCATAGCACCCCTACAGAACCTGACACACGACAGCCGAGGCCAGCGCGACATGACCAAACGCGGCCTTGACATGCCCTATGGCGAGGAAACGAGGGCGATGGCACCACGAAAGAAGAAAATAATGCAAGCCATCGCCCCAGAAGATGTAGCGTAGTAGCTTATCG
>JAFSVI010000093.1 GCA_017445145.1 Bacteroidaceae bacterium
AACGACCGCGTCATCAACTCAACGGATTATCTGCAGTTTAAGGAATAGACCCCCCTCTCATCCCCCCTAAAGGGGGGAGGTGGTTACCTTTTGTGGAGGGAGAATGTGGGTTAGGAGTGTTATCAATATTCAGTTCAAAACTGTTCGATTAGCATACATGTTCTCATCACACACGAACGAAGCACCGAATATACACCATTCAAAGGTAACTGCTCCCCCCCTTGAGGGGGGGCGGGGGGAGGGTCTGATCCGTATAATTGACATCGTTGAGGACACCACGGTGGATGGCCCGGGGTTCCGCACCAGCATCTACTGCGCGGGGTGTACCCACCACTGTGCCGGGTGCCACAACCCGCAGTCGTGGAGCCGCGATGCGGGTCGCGACATGAGCGTTGAGGAGCTGATGAGCGTGGTGGAGGCCGACCCCTTTGCCGACGTCACCTTCTCCGGCGGCGACCCCATGCAGCAGGCCGAGGGCTTTGCGGCGCTGGCCGAGGCCGTGAAGACGCGCACCAACAAGACCATCTGGTGCTACACGGGCTACACCTACGAGGCACTGCTGCGCATGCCTGCGCAGCGCCGTCTGCTGGCCAATGTGGATGTGCTCGTCGATGGCCCCTTCCTGCCGTCGCAGAAGAGTGCCGACCTGCTCTTCCGTGGCTCTGCCAACCAGCGCCTCATCGACGTGCCACGCTCGCTGGCCACGGGGCAGACCGTGCTGTGGCAGCGCTGAGGCGCATGCCGTATGCGTGCATAAAGGGCGTCTGCGCCCTTTTTTGCTGAAATGTTTGTGCGTGTCGCAAAAAATGTGTTCCTTTGCAGTTGATGACTGTGCGAATTGAGCTCATAGGCTTTGGCGACCGCGGCCAGACCAACCTGCGGCTGCTGCTGCGCCTGGCTGGGCGGTTGCCGGTGCGCCCTCACGCCGCTGTCGGCGCTCTCCATAGAGCGCGGCTTCGCGCCGGTGGCCTTTTCGCAAGCTCTATGACCACAAGCAACCCGATAGCACCTAAACCTAACACCAGAAACAGATGGAACCTGCCGACATCATGACCACGGAGGCCGTAGCTGGCGGGATGCAATGTGTGTCAGCTCACGACACGCGCGCCGTGGCTGCCGGCGTCATGGCACAGAAGCCCTCGGGGCCGATGCCAACGACACCGGTACAGAAGGTGGAGGTGGAGCGTCTGCCCGACCTGAACACCGCCCGCAGCGGCCATGCCGTCATCTGTGTGGATGGCGAGGTGACGGTCTTTGGCGGCCACACCACCAACTTCGTGCCTGCGGCCACGGCGGAGTACTATGGCGACGGCGGCTGGCATGAGATGCCCATGGCCTACGTCCACGACAACGGCTTTGCCGTAGCCCATTCGTCGGGCAGGGTGCTGCTCGGCGGCGGCCATGAGCAGTACTTAGGCATCGGGCAGACCTTCGTCACCGAGTGGTACGACCCGTCGGAGCACAGCTTCCAAGGCTTTGGAGGGCTTGCCGTGAAGCGCGTCCTCGCCACGGCCGTGGAGCTCGACGGCGGGCGTGTGGTGGTGGCTGGCAATCACTATCACGACGATGCCGTGGAGCTGTTCGACGGCAAAGGCACGTTCACGAAGGTCAAGGACGTGGTCGCGCCCCACTGCTCGCCCCACATCCTTCGCACGTCTGCCGACAACGCTATCATCTTCGGCTGCCGCGACACTTATTCCCATGCGGACAGCCGACCCATCGTGGAACCGCTGCAAGGCCAGCCCTACGAGGAACCGCTGCTGTGCCGCTGGCATCCCATAGGGCGCGAAAGCACCATCAACGACGAATGTGGCTTCGTTGGCGATGCCGCAGCGGGCGACTTCACATACATCATCCCCGCTGTCGATTCGTGTGGACAGCTGGCAATACTGCGCGTCCAGGGCGGCAGCTTCTCCCTCCTGCCCACCGCCACGCCCATCCCCATGCAGGGGCTGGGGGGCAGCATCGTCTATGAGCACGCCATCGTGGCCGACACGTGTGCCCGGCGGGCCTACGTGCATGGTTACGACAGCGACGGCCATCACTACCTTCTCCGCATAGACTATGCCGACACCCTGCGTGGTGCAGCACCGCTGACGCTCTACTACACCGACCCACTGCCGTGGGCCGGCATGCAAATCCCCGTCGTGCTGCCCTCGGGCGACCTCTTGGTGGCGGGCGGCTACACGGGCAACAACTTCGAGCCATCGGCGGCCGTATATATTTAAGGTAGGCCAGGAGGATGACGCGGCATCGTGCTGCGCATCCCCCTGGGCGTGGACGTTGGCGGCAGCGGCTGTGTTGCTGCTGCTCCTGGTGGGCTATAGGCTCCACAAGAGCCGTAAAGCCAGTGCCACCCATGAGACCCATAGCGCCCATGAGGCCCACGCGCCATATAATGCTCCTGACAGCCCCGCCATCCCTGACAGCCCCAACACCCCCGACACCACCGCCCCCCCGCTGACAAGCCACTATGCGCAGATCTGCGCTCTCATGGAAGAACAGCAGCTGTTCCAACGCAGCGACCTCAAGGTGAGCGACGTGGCAGCCTTGCTCGGCACCAACACGAGCTATGTCTCGCAGAGCATCAAGGCCGGTCGGGGATGCACCTTCCCGCAGTTCGTGAACCTCTACCGCGTGGCATACGCCAAACGCCTCATGAAAGAGCAGCCCGACATAAAGATGCTCGCACTCAGCGAAGCCTCCGGCTTTGCCAACGAGACCTCGTTCTTCCGCACCTTCAGGGCCATCGAGGGAGTGACGCCAAAGGAGATGATGGCCCGCAACGGCTGAGGGCCGTGCCTTTTTACTCACATTTCCCGCATTTGTCAGTCGGTTTTCGGGAATTGTTAGTGCCGCAACGCACATTATTGCATAGCTTTGCCGCACATTTGCTAACAATAACCGAGCAACACTATGAAGTACCGACACCTTTTCATGGGCGTGGCAGCGCTGCTGGCCACCACCCTCGCCTTCATCACCTGTTCCGACAAGGATGAGGTGGAGAAGACACAGTATTCAATCAGCGTAAGCCCCGACGGCACTGTCACCGTGCCGGCCGAGGGCGGAACGGTGGAATTCCGGATTACCACCAATGCCAGCCGCTACGGTCACACCCTCGACAAGGTGGACTGGGTGAGTGCGGCGTTCGACAGCAGTAAACCCTACAACTGCGACATTGTCACCGTGCAGCCCAACAACTCGAAGGCGGAGCGCAGGACGACGGTGCTGTTCTATGCCGAAACCGTGGAGGGCGGCCCGCATGTGGCCGAGCAGGCGGTGACGCTGGTGCAGCACGGTGTCGGCGAGCTACCCACGACGAGGATGTCGGGCTCGCTGGACTTCGGAGCCAACGTCAGCACTTCGGGCTACACCGTGATGACCGTCATCGACGCACAGCCCGTGGGCAGCGGCAATGCCTTCAGCGCCACAACCATACCGAGCAGCGACCTGCCGCAGCCCATACTGGCGTGCAATGCCGACGGCGATGTGGTGTTGATGGCCCGCGAACCCTACGACGATGGCGACACGCCCACGTTGGATGCGCGCTCCACGGCACTGGCCTTGGTGACGATGCACCCGCTGTTTGCTCCCGTCAAGGGTGCCAATGAGTTCCAGGTCATGAAGAAGATGCTGCTTGGAGCCTCTGCGTGGGGAGCCTTTGAGGCTCAGGTTGCCAAGAGCGTGCGCGCCGGGAAGGCGGTTTTGGACGCATCGAACACGCCACTGACCACTGCCCTCAACGCCCTCTTCGACGAGGTGTGCGTCGAGAAGTCGGTCTTTGCGCTGACACGCGCCGCGGCTCCCACGCAAGTCATGGGGCGCAACGGTGAGCGACCCTTCAAGACCGAGGTGTCGGGCAGCAAGGTGAATTTCTACAACTACTCGCTGACGCCGATGTACGAGGGAGTGGTCTATCACAGCCTCACGGCTGATGAGGATGCGCAGCAGGAAGTGGCACGGCTCGTCATACCCACCGGCGCAGACTATGGCGTGACGGACATCTTCTTCCGCGAGGGCCAAGGGCTCTGGACGCCGGCCGTGACCTTCGACTTCAACACCCTGCCGGACGAGGACGGCTGGGGACCGTTCATCTTCCACTTCTCCAGACTTACCGACCGTGCCAAGCTCAATTTCGTGCTTAACCATTTCTGTAGTTGTCTCGACATCATCGGAGCGACCTATGGCACCATTGGCACACAGAACTGGCGACATGCCGCCGAGAAGTTCCTGCTGCAACGCGGCATGGCGCTGACACAGCTTCTCATAGGCGGCACGTGGTCGAAACTCGAGCTGTTTGAGTCCACGTATTCGACTATAATGGACTTTCTCACCTCCGACCAATTGTTGGAGGTGTGCGGCGCAGGAGCATCGTCGGCCGCCGTGGCCCTGGCGCAGAAGTTGTCGCCCGTGACGACCATATACACCCTGATGCGCGGCTCTGTGAACACGCTCACACGCACATACTACTGGCTCGACACTCCCGCCGAGGTGGACATCCATCTATGTAGGCAGGTGAGCGGCATAACGACCTGCGAGAAGGTTAAGCTGGAAGTGGTGTCGGGCGACAACCAGCAGGGACACTCCGATGAGTTCCTCGACGACCCCATCCGCATCCGCGTCATCACCGAAGGCTTGCAGAATGCCAGACAGATATACAACCTGCGCTTTGCCATCGTCGAGGAAGAGTGTGGCGGCGAAGTCAACGACGAGCAGCTGGCAACCTACGACCTGGAAGCCGAGACAGGCTGGAAGCTGGGGCGCGGCGTCAGGGTGCAGCACCTCATGGTGGAGGCCCTGGACTTCGCCACCGGAGCCATCGTCTCTGAACCCATCATGCTCACGGCCGTAGCCACCGATGTCGAGGATGACGTGAAGAAGCTGCCTATCCCTGCCGAGCTGCAAGGCACGTGGGTGCAGAAGGAAGGAACCTACGACGGCGAACCCATCACGATGGAGCTGCATAAGTACAAGGCCAGCTTCGCAGACCCGCAGAATCCTAACCGCGACTTCACCAGTCTGGACGTGTGGTATGCCGACCAGGAGATTGTGGACTTCCAGATGCAGAACACCATATACTTCGACGACATAGACCCCTCCACTGGCCGCTATGAGCCGTTTCTCCAGGGTGTGGCCGTGCGCGGTAACACGCTCTACGTGAGCAACACCTACGGTTCGGGCTACTGCGAGTTTGTGACGGAGGATGGCGGCGAGGTTGTCGGCATCACGCCCGATGAGCTAAACTTCACCGGCGAGGGCGGCTCGCAAACGGCCACCATCATACAGACGGGCTATAAGAGTTTCGGTGCCAAGGTGGAGGATGCCTATCGCGACTGGCTCTCCGTGCAGCCCGCCACCGGCGGAACCATAGAGGTGACGGCACAGCCCAACACCACGGGCCAGCCCCGCACGGGCTACGTGCAGTGGTGGGTGTCGAAGTTCGAGAACTCCACCGAGAGCCAGCGCCTGTACCAGACCCCCATCCGGGTGACGCAAGAGGCAGCACCATCCATATCGACCGACATGCTCACCTACACCGCCGACGGTGGTACGCAGAGCATCCGTGTAGAGCCAGCAAGCTACACCCGCTTCGGGGCCACCGTGAGCAGTGAGGGCAGCGAATGGTGCGGCGTTCATGCCTATGTGGAGGGCGGTTGCTATGTGGATGTCACGGTGCAGCCCAACACCACGGGCCAGCCGCGCGAGTGCATCGTCGATTGCTGGGTGACCAACGAGGCAAGCCCCACCGATGAGCAGAAGGTGAAGATGCCTGTACGCGTGGTGCAGGAGGCTGGGGCCACTGTCACGGAGAATGTCAAGGGCTTCCGCTCGAATCTACACCTCAACATCAAGCTGCTGAAGTCCGTGACAAAGGACGGCAGCACCACAACGTCGGAGACAGGATGGGAAGAATACATGTATGGTTGGGTGAACTATGATAACACCAATGAAATCTCAACCTCTGTCAGCGGGACGACACTGCATGTGGATTGTGTCGAAGAAAATGACAGATTACGCGAAGCACTGTCTTTCGACATCCTCAACTTCAACGATAAATCCCAGAAAGCCACCAATATAGTCTATACGTACCACAGTGTCTATAGTGACTATAGCGGCACAAGAACGACCGACCGCACAATCAAGATAAATGGCGAGATACCCTACACAAAGTACCTGCCACAAAGCTCAGGCATAAAGGGCTATGAATTCACTAAGTTTGAAATTGACGGGTTGTCGATGGACTACCACTTCAAGGTTGAAGAACAGAAGAACAACGGCGAGACAACCATCACCGAATATACGCTTGCGCCCTACGAATATAACAGTGCAACGGTATCCTTCGAGTTCTATGTCAATTCCGCTTCCGGAGCTGCACGCCGCCGCACCACAGCCCTCCCCTCCATGCCCTGGAGCCGGACCACCTCGGCACAGGTCAGACGATAGTGGTGACTGGATAAACCATTCAAAGGTAACTGCTCCCCCCCTTGAGGGGGGGGCGGGGGGAGGGTCTGATCCGTATAATCGACATCGTTGAGGACACCACGGTGGATGGCCCGGGGTTCCGCACCAGCATCTACTGTGCCGGGTGTACCCACCACTGTGCCGGGTGCCACAACCCGCAGTCGTGGGCCAGCGACGCCGGACACGCCATGAGTGTGGAGGAGCTGATGGAGGTCGTCGAGGCCGACCCCTTTGCCGACGTCACCTTCTCTGGCGGCGACCCCATGCAGCAGGCCGAGGGCTTCGCGGCGCTGGCCGAGGCCGTGAAGACGCGCACCAACAAGACCATCTGGTGCTACACGGGCTACACCTACGAGGCTCTGCTGCGCATGCCTGCGCAGCGCCGTCTGCTGGCCAATGTGGATGTGCTCGTCGATGGGCCATACGTGGCGGCGCAGAGCAGCCGCGACCTCCTCTTCCGCGGCTCCGCCAACCAGCGCATCATCGACGTGCCGCGCTCGCTGGCCACCGGACAGACCGTGCTCTGGCAGAGCTGAAGCCGACGCCAGCGGCTGCCGCATGGGGAAGAATTGCGCTGTCGGCGCCCTTTTTTAGCGGAAATGTTTGGGCATGTCGAGAAAAATGCTTTCCTTTGCAGATGAATGACAGTAAGCATTGAACTCATAGGCCTTGGCGACCGTGGCCTCACAAACCTGCGGCTCATGCTGCGCCTGGCGCAGCATGTGCCGCTGTGCTTTGAAGTCCTGCGCGACAACGACCCCGCACGCGTCGAAGCCGCCAGGGCATTGTGCCGTCAGGCGGGCGTGGCCATGGGCCATCCTGAGCAGCCATGCGGCGCCAGCGGCGGCAGCATCAACAGCGGCAACAGTAGCGGCGGCAGCATCAACAACGGCAACAGCGACAGCAGTAGCGGCGTCGTGCGGCTGACCATGGTTTGCACCGACTGGCAGAGCCATGCCCCCTTGGCCATCGACGCCATGCGCCGCGGGCGACATGTGGCGGTGGAGGTGCCGGCGGCGCTCACTCTCGCCGACATACGCGCCCTCGTGGCCACATCGGCCGCCACGGGCCGCCACTGTTTCATGCTCGAGAACTGCTGCTACGACCCCGCCATCCTCGACGCCATAAGCCGCATACGCCGGGGCGAGATAGGCGACATCGTCCACGCCGAAGGCACTTACTACCATAGCCTCGGCAACCGATGGACACCATGGCGCCTCGAGATGAACCGCCGCCAGCGCGGTGACCTATACCCCACCCACGAGCTCGCACCACTCTGCATGGCTCTCGGCATCAGCCCAGCCCCCGTGCCCGGCGCCTTTTCCGCCGGGTCCCCAGCCCCCGTGCCCGGCGTCTTTTCCGCCGGGTCCCCAGCCCCCGTGCCCGGTGCTTCCTCCGCCGGGTCCCCCGACCGCCTCTCCACCCTCGTGAGCATGGACAGCGCGCCCTTCTCCGGCCCCGCCATATACGAGCGACACCTGCGCCGCCCCGCCCCCGACTTCCGCAACGGCGACCACACCACCACCCTCATCCGCACACAGCGCGGTCGCACCATCCTCCTGCGCCACGACGTGCTCACGCCGCATACCTACGAGCGACTGTTCCACATCGTGGGCACACGCGGCACCATCACCGTCACCGACGACGGCACCCAGCCCCACGACCACATCACGCTCGCCATGCACGAAAGCCTGCTCACCGCACTGGCAAACGGCCGCTGCCCCGACTTCTCCGTGCACGACCTCGCCGCCTGGTGTGCCGTGACGCCACTGTCGGCGATGTCCATAGAGCGCGGCTTTGCCCCCGTGGCATTCCCCGACGACCTCTGACCGCCGACATGCCCCTATCTGCGAAGAACAAACCATCATACCCTTAACGCCAATGAAACCTGCAGAACACATCACAGCCATATTGCGCCCACACCTCGACGAGCGGGGCAGCATAGACATCGCTGCGGCCGAGGAGCTGTTGCGCAACAGCGACTTCGACCTCGACGACTTCGACCCCGAGGGCGAGGGTCTGGCCAATGTGCTGGCCGACATGCAACTCTCGTTCCGCATCGAGCACGGACCCGAGGCTGACACCCTCGTGTGCCTCCTGCCGGAGACACAGGCGCCGGAGCAAAAGGGCGACGACACGCCAACGCCTCCCCCACCAATCCCGCCAACACCCCAGCCACTCCCGCCGCGCACGCCACACCCGACGACACCACCCGACGATTTCGACACCGATGCCCTCAATGCCGCCATAGCCACCATCATCAGGGAGAAGCAGGCCGAGGCCATAGCCAACGGCGCACCCATCGCCGACAAAAAGATGCTGCTGACAGACCTGGGCAACCAGATGAAGCTTCGGGGGCTGGCTCTTCCACCGGGCATGAAGCTCTACAGATACATCGCCTCACAGGCCTCGCGCTTCGAGCTCACTGGCGACGGCCAAGGCGGCAAGTACTACATCCGCAACATCGGCACCACCCCACCACCGCCATCACCCATCAGGTCCGCCGCTGTGCCTGGCGCTTTTCCGCCAGGTTCCCCCGCCGTGCCTGGCGCTTTTCCACCAGCCCCCGCCGCCGTGCCTGGCGCTTTTCCGCCAGCCTCCGCCGCCGTGCCTGGCGCTTTTCCGCCAGGTTCCGCCGCCGTGCCCCAGCCCCATCAGGCCAGCATCTACGAGCTGCGCGACTTCGCCTATTTCGATGACTATGTGGGCGCGCTGCGCGACCTGGCGGCAATGGCCATGCGCGGGCCGTGGCACACCCTGCCCGCCAACAGCAACCCCAACCCCTTCCTGCTCCTGGGCTACAGGCTGTGCACCAACTTTGCGCTCGGCGTGGAGCGGCTCGTGGGCGGCTCGGCAAAGGCCACGGTGGCCATTGCCATCGACGGTGCCACGTTCGACACCGGCCTCATCACCACCAACGGCCGCCACATCCATGCCCGCTTCGCCTACAACACCATCCGCGATGCCTCACGCTGGCAACAGTATGTGTTCGTCGGCTGGACGCTGGGCTAACCACCACCCATTGCCATGCAGCGAGTTTATGTCACGGAGAAGGGCTGACGGCGCATAAGCGTAGATACACGCTACCCGCTCGGCGAGGGAGGACAGGGCAGCGTCTATGCCCTCGCCACACAGCCGCGGAGTACCAAGCGCCTCGCCGCCAAGCTCTTCGACAGCATCGATGCGAGGCAGGCCCTCATCCTGCACACCATACGCCAACAACCAACCCAACCATCATGACCACACCACAGAGCATACACCCTTTCGACCCAAACTTCTTCTTCGACGGCATACGCAACGGCAACGACAGCGACAAGCGCCTATCGCTCTACAAGCGCTTCTTCTACATTCAGCAGCAGTTCAAGAATGCCATCAACAGCCTCACGGCCGCCGAGCCGTCGATGCGCGAGAAGAAGAACCCCGCGACGAAGATACGATGGACATTCACCAACATCGAGCGTCCCAACCCCGGACCAACGCTGCAGAAGGACATTCTCGCCGCCAACAGCGTGTTCCGACATTATGCTGACTTCCGCTACAAGATGTCGGCACCGAACAAGCTAATCACGGATGCCGACTTCGTGGCAACGGGCCTCGGCGAGGACATGTACCTCTGGACTCTCGCACGCGTGGCACCATACATTGCATGGGCGTTTGGATGCGTGGTGCCCAACGATATCGTGGAACTCTACGCCAGCGCGCCACCACAATCACCCATCATCACCGACCTCAACATCGACGCGCTGGCCCTCAACCCCAAGCCGCGAACGCTCGTGCTCTTCGTCATCGACGACAGCGCATACATGACCGAGGACAACAGCCTCGAGACACTGGAGGCAGGCTTCGCCGAACTAACCGAGGAGCTGGGGCGAGACGAGGGTGTGGCGTCGCAGCTCGAGATATACATTGCCACGGCCGGAGGAGGCGCACACCAGCTGCTGGACTTCAACACCTTCGAGCGCCAACGCATACAGCTCGACAGCCGCGTGAGGCTCTTCGGCGGGCGGGGACGCTGCAAGATGGCCGCCGCCATCACCATGGCCCTCGACAGACTCGAACAGCGACGCCGCGAGATTAGCGAAAAGTATGTGGACCTGCGCAACTGCCCATGGCTCATCGTGCTTACCAACGGACGCTTTGCCGACGACATGAACGCCACATGCCAGAGGCTGCGAGCCCTCATCGACGACCATAAGCTACTCGTGTATTGGCGTGCCATGAGCGCCAATGCCGACATGGAGCGCTTGGGGCTGATGCCAGCGCAGGACAGCGGGCTACCACAGCGCCTCACCTCTGTGAGGGGCTTCTTCAAGGACATCAGCAACAGCGTCAGGGCTGCATCCAAGTCGGTTTCCGGAGGGCGCGAGGAACTCCTCAACCAGCGAGGTTACACCGAATGAGCCATGGACAGCGACACCAACCATCGTCTCTCTCCTGATGAGGCACGCCGACAGTATGCACGCCTCACCGACAACGCAGCATCTGCCGACAGCCTCGCCGGCAAAGCGGCACAGATGCGAACGCAGTTCGACACGCTGCTGCATCTGTGCGTTACACCTACGACCAAGTGGAGGATGCCTTGATGCACACCATGCGCACACTCTTCACACAGCGTACTGCCGACGACGGTGTCATAGCCCTCATCGCAGCTGAGGCGTGAGGAGCAAAGGGGTGGCAAGAAGCTATAGACGTTCTATCTCGTCGGAACCAAGACCCGTAATCTGCGCTATCATATCGGTAGCAATGCCATGGGCTTTCATCTTACGAGCATTATCCACCTTCTCTTGATACACTCCTTGCTGAAGGCCCTGCTCCAAACCTTGCTGAAGGCCCTGCTCCAAACCTTGCTGAAGGCCCTGCTCCAGCCCTTGCTGCAAGCCTTGTTGCAGGCCTTGTTGCAGACCCTGCTCCAGCCCTTGCTGCAAGCCCTGCTGCATACCCTGCTGCAAGCCTTTCTCCATGCCCTCTTTCATGCCCTCATATCGGCCCTCGTCGCGGGCGCCGTCAACGGTGTTGCGCAGGATGGCGCGGTCCATGAGGTAGCGGTCGTAGATAACGCGCTCGTCGCGGCTCATGCGCATTAGGTCCAGCTTCTCGCGAGCCTCCTTCAGCCCGGGGGCGTCGGCATCCTCGGGGATGTCGGACGTCGAGAGGAAGTAGAGCCACTGGTCCAACGGCACGCGGCTCCAGCGGTTGAAGTCGTTGACCTTCAGGATGAAGTAGCGCGGATAGAGGTCGCTCACGGCGTCGGCCTGGAACTTCTGCTGCTGAAAGGGTGAGAGCCTCAGCACATCGCCCTTGTTCAGCCCGCGGAACTCCGTCTTGCCCTCATACACGCAGTCCTCGCCCTGACCCAGGTCGAAA
>JAFSVI010000094.1 GCA_017445145.1 Bacteroidaceae bacterium
GGTGAACCCACGCGGCGGCACGTGCGACAAGCATGAGCTGCTGGCCATGGGCCGCCGCGCCAAGGCCCTGGGCATGGACTTCATGGTCGATTTCCATTACGCCGACTCGTGGGCCGACCCTGCCAAGCAACCCATACCAGCCGCCTGGCAAGGCCACACCTACGAGCAGATGCTCCAGGACGTGCGCCTACACACCATCGACGTGCTCACGCTGCTGCGACAGAACGACATCACACCACGATGGGTGCAGGTGGGCAACGAGACGGCCAACGGCCTTCTCTGGCCCATGGGCCACATCGAGCAGAACCCAGCACAGTATGCGGGCTTCATCCGCGCCGGCTACGATGCCGTCAAGGAGGTGTTCCCCGAGGCCATCGTCATCGTCCACCTGGACCGTGGCCACAAGCAGGAGCTCTACGACTGGAACCTCGACACCGTGCTCCGCTATGGCGGCAAGTTCGACATGGTGGGCATGTCGCTCTATCCCTATTGGGCCACCAAGGGCGGCACGCCAGAGCAGGACAACAAGATTATCACCGACTGCATCGCCAACATACGCCACGTGAGCCAAAAGTACAACTGCGACGTGATGATCGTGGAGACGGGCTTCGAGGTCGATGAGCAGCACCCCGAAAAGATGGAAGAGGGCCGCCGACAGCTCGCACGCGTCATCCGCGAGGCGCGCACACAGACCGACGGCCACTGCCGGGGCGTATTCTATTGGGAACCACAGTGCCTGCCCGGAGGCTACAAGCTCGGTGCCTTCGGCAGCAACGCCGCCCCCACAGCCATCATGGAGGGTTTCGTCGAGGACAGCGAAAAGTCACACCATTAACAACCACTTCAATATGCGACACACAATCATCACCCTGTTGCTCATGCTGCTGCCCATGGCGGCGGCGGCACAGGCGGAGCAACACAGCATCCGCATCACCGAGAACATTGCCTACCGCACCGACGTGGGACCCTCCACGGTGCTCGACCTGGCACAACCCCTGTTCGGGCCGCAGAGCGGCCGACCCGCCATACTCATCATCCACGGCGGGGGCTGGAGCGCCGGCTCTAAGAACGACATGGTCTATCGCTCACTCATGGTGGACTATGCCATGAAGGGCTATGTCGTGTGCAACATGAACTACCGCCTCATCCAGGAAGCCGAACCGCCAGCCTGCATCGAGGATGTGCGTTCGGCCATACGCTGGATGAAGGCCCACGCCACGGAGCTGGGCATCGACCCCGGGCGCATAGGCACCTTCGGACACTCGGCCGGCGGCCACCTCTCGCTCATGGCCGGCTTGACAGCCGACGTGCCAGGCGCTTTTCCGCCAGGTCCCGCCGACCCCTGGCGCGAGCAGAGCGCCACCGTGGCATGTGCCGTGGGCGGAGCGCCGCCAACCGAGCTGGGCCGCACCGACATACCGTGGGGCCAGCGCACGGAGATGTGGCCCATAGGATACGTGGGCGCCACGCAGACCCCCTTCCTGGTGCTGCAGGGCGGCGAAGACCCCATCGTGAAGCCCGAGCTCACCGAGGCATGGGTGGAACGCATGCAGCGCGCAGGCGCCAGCGTCGATTACGTCAAGGTCCACGGCCAGCACGGCGTGGCCTTCGACCAGCAGCTGGAGTTCACGCGTCCGGCCATGGATGCCTTCTTCGCACATCATCTGCGCCACGACGACCCGTCGGTGACGTTCACGCAGATGAAGGTGCCCGACTACGGCGGCAGCGGGCGCCATAAGGCCGTGGCACTGCGCGAGGCGTCGCTGCCCGACTTCGTGGTCTATCGCCCCATGAACATGGACGCCGCAATGGGCCGCGAACGGCGCAAGCTGCCCGTGCTCGTGTTCTGCAACGGCGGGTGCATGGACACCAGCATCGGCTATGAGAACATGCTTGCCGACGTGGCCTCGCACGGCTACGTGGTGGTGGCCGTGTGCCAGCTGCAGATGCTGGCACAGCACGAGCACGACCGCCACACGCCATCGTCGGTGGTGCAGACGGCACTGGACTGGGTGAGCCAGCAGACCTCCAACCCCAGCTCGCCATACTACGGCCGCATCGACGAGGAGCGCATCGCCGCCGCAGGCCATTCGTGTGGCGGCGCACAGGTGCTGGCCAACTGCGGCGACCCACGCCTCAAGACCTACATCATCCTCAACGCCGGCATGGGCAGCATGACGATGGCCGACGCCAGCGCCAAGTCGCTCAAGAACCTGCACGGACCCATCCTCTACCTCGTGGGAGGCACCTCAGACGTGGCGTGGGCCAACGCCCAGGCCGACTACAAGGCCATCCGCCGCGTGCCAGTGGTGCTGGCCGACAACACCCGCAGCGGCCACGGCGGCACCTACGACCAGGAGCACGGCGGTGCCAACAGCCGCATGGTGCGCGCATGGCTGGACTGGCAGCTGAAGGGACGCACCGAGGCCGAGACGCTGTTCCTCGGCGGCAACCTTACCGACTATCCCGACTGGACCATCATGCACAAGAACTTCAAAGAGGCCGACACAAAGGCCACTGCCACCACGGTGGCGCCGCTGTGGATCAGCAACGGCCAACGCCGCATCTACGGCGAGCTCGCCACACCCAAGAAGGCTGCCAAGGGCAAGCCCGTGGCCATCATAGCCCACGGCTTCAACGGCACGCACGAGTATGGCCGCAACTACCATGAGACGCTGGCACGCCACGGCTACGCCTGCTACGCCTTCGACTTCCCCTGCGGCTCGGTGCGCAGCCGCTCCGATGCCAACACCCTGAACATGTCCATCCTCGACGAGGTGAGCGACCTCAAGGCCATCGTGGCCCACTTCCGCAGCCAGGGCCACCGACAAGTGGTGCTCATCGGCGAGAGCCAGGGAGGCCTCGTTTCGGCCCTCACCGCTGCCGACCTGGGCGACGACGTCAGCCGCCTCGTGCTCGTCTTTCCCGCACTGTGCATCCCCGACAACTGGCGTGAGCGATATCCGCGCCGCGAGGACATTAAGGACGTCACCGAGCTGTGGGGCGTCAAGATGGGGCGACGCTTCTTCGAGGAAATCCACGACATGCACCCGCTGGACGTCATTGGCCGCTATCGCGGACCCGTGCTCATCGTGCAGGGCGACCAGGACCGTGTGGTCAGCATGGACGACTCGCGCCGTGCGCAGCAGCTCTATGCCCCCGGCACACGCCTGCACGTGATTCCCGGCGCCGGCCACGGCTTCAACCCCGAGCAGTTCAAGCAGGAGATGGAGCAGCTGGACGCCTTCCTGCGCTGAGGCCGCCGACTGGCTCCACGATAGCAATCAGACCTTGCCACAGACGTTGCCCCACGAGGATGGCGTCTGTGGCAAGATCTATTTGTCTGTTCATAATGGACGTATTCCATTCGTCGGCTGCACCAGGCGTGGCATCTGTGCCGTCTAAAAACATGCAAAAACAGCCGAACCTGTGTAAGCATCCGTTGAAATACACGTTGTAACAGTTGTAGTTTCGTTGTACCTTTGCAGTCGCAATAGTGCACACAACTACAACTGTTATTGTATCATGACCAAAGAAGAGTTTGAAGTATTAGAATTGAACTTGCGACAGA
>JAFSVI010000010.1 GCA_017445145.1 Bacteroidaceae bacterium
CGCATTCGTTGCAGCCAAGACGGCCGAGACACCAGAACTCGCTTATGCTGACGCAGCCAAGAAAACAACTCTGACCGAGGCCAAGGCAGCAACCGTTTCGACGGCCGCCGAGGCTGCAACAGCTGCTGCCGCCATCACCACTGCCCTGCGTGCCTACTACGAGAGCCACGCCATGGCCGAGGGTGTCGAGGGAGCCGTGGATCAGACAAGCGCCGTGGCTACCGCCAACGCCGACACCAACACAGGTTGGACCAACGGCATCGGCACGAACCAGGGTCAGGGCTACACCGACGCTGCCGGCACCGTTGCCGCCAAGTACCTCGACGGCGGATGGGCGCAGAATGCCGGCGCCAACATCGACATGACACGCAGCGTGGAGATTCCCGCCGGCAAGTACCTGCTCACGGTGAAGGCCCGCGGCGCTGTTAACCTTGATGTCTATACCCTCTCCATCGCTGGCGAGACCATTGACCTTCCTCATGCCAACGGCAACAGCAACGGCGTGTTCGGCAACGGCTGGGAGGATGCATCCATCGAGTTTGAGACACAGGAGAGTGGCACACAGACGCTGGAAATCAAGGCCACTTCCACAGCTTCGCAGCAGTGGATTTCACTTAACGACTTCCGCCTCGTCCGCCTCGAGCTCTACACCGAGATGGCCGATGCCGCCGACTATGCAGCCCTGAATGCTGCTATCGAGGCTGCCGAAGCCATGACGCTCGGTTTCGAGGAGGGCGAGTATGCACCTTATAATAATGTAGATGTTCTGAAGGCCATTGCCACCGCCAAGGCCATCGACCAGAATGTGGAGAATGCAAAGGAGGACGTAACGACGCTCACCACGATGCTCACCGACGGCTGGACGGCCAACGAGGAGGATGTTGATGCCATCTACAATGGTGACTTTGCAACCGTTGCCGCAGGAGCCAACTACCCTGACGGCTGGAAGCGCACCAATGCATGGGGTCAGATGCAGTCTGGTCTCGACGGCAACTTCGCCACAGCTTACTACAACCAGCCGGGCAGCCTCCAGTATGGCAATCAGGGAGCCTATACCATGCCTCTGGCTGCCAACACCGCCTATCAGCTTGTGTTCTGGTATCGCTCACATGAGAATAACTCCAACAATGGCATCACCGTCAGTGTGCTCAATGCCGACAACGAGGGCTTGGCCGCTGTCACCTTCGAGCGCAATAGCTCCACCACTGACTGGGTATCGGCTACAGCATACTTCACCACAGGTGCTGCCGGCAACTATGTCCTCACACTGGCAAACAATGGTAACACTTGGATGACGGGTGTCAGCCTCGTGAAGTTCGAGAAGGCTGCTTCCATAGACTTGACAGAAACAGAAGGTCTGTACAGAGACTTCAACCGCACGTATGCCCAGACCGTAACCATAGAGCGCACCATCAAGGAAGGCTTCAATACTGTTTGCCTGCCCTTCGACTTGACAGCAGAACAGGTTGCAGCCGTATTCGGTGAGAATGCCAAGGTTTATACCTTCGAAGATGTGCCTGATGGCGAAAACTCAACCATCAACTTCAACACGAAGGCTGAAAATACCATAGCAGCAAATGTTCCTGTACTCATCGGCGATGCCACCGCTACCACGGATGTTAAGACCATCAACAACCTGATGTTCAAGACTGCTGAGGCTAAGGTCAGCGGCACGAATTTCGACTTCGTGGGTACCTACGCCCCCATGACGGTTGCAGAGAATGACTACTTCATCGGCGATGGCGCCGTCTATAAGAGCACAGGCACCACGACCATGAACGCCTTCCGCGCCTACATCCAGAACAAGACCAACGCCACAGGCGACGTTAAGCTCTTCATCGACGGCCTGACCACCGGCATCGACGCTATCAGCGGAGAGGCCGCGGCCAGCGCTCAGGACGGCATATACAACCTGGCCGGCCAGCGCGTCAGCAAGGCCCAGCGCGGCATCTACGTTGTCGGAGGCAAGAAGGTGCTCGTGAAGTAACAGCATATCTTTCTCTTTTCATTCCACCACTAAACACCAACAGCACTTATGAAAAAGACATACATGGCACCAGACACCTTGGTGCAGAACGTGATGCCCGAGATGCTCATCGCCGCCAGCATCACCACGGTAGGCGGCAACTCCGGCATCGGGATGGGCACAGGCGAGACGCCCACCGAGGCCGACGTCAAGGACGACGGCAACTTCTACGGAGAGAGCCTCTTCGACTAAGCTCCCCACGACCCACACACATGTAATATTAAGGAACGCGCGCACGAGACATCTCGTGCGCGCGTCGCGTGTTAAGAAGGATGATATGTGCAGCGGCCCCTCAGAAGCGATAGCCCACGCCTGCGATGATGACGGCACGCTGGCCGAATTTGCGACTGGTGTCTGCCGCCAGCTGCAACTGGATGGGCAGAATGCCCTCGGGCATGTACTTCCAGTAAGCCTCAGCCTTCACGAAGAGATGGTCGTTGAAGCTATACTGTATGCCGCCGCCGAGGTTAAGGCCGAACTTGCCAAAGTTCTCCTTTTCGCCCTCGTAACTCTCGTAGCCTGGCTCAGCTTCGCCTGTGTCAATCCTGAACTGTGCATGGTTGAATGCCACACCCAACAGGGGATATAGCTCGAGCTGGTCGGCCACCTCAAAGAGATAGTGGAGATTGATGTTGACGTTCCACGACCCCCAGTGGTTGCGACGCAGGTAGCCGTTGTACGATGCCTCTAAGCGGAAGGCATCTGTGGCAAAGTACTGGAGGTTGAGACCCAGTCCCAAGGCCCACACGGGGTTGTGTGTGCCGCCGCCGATGTTAAAGCCCAAGGCCCAGTGGTTGGCCCTGTCGCGGTAGGAATATGCATAGCTGCTCGTCGAGTAAGAGGAGTAGCTTGTTGTGTAGCTGCTTGTGGTAGTGGTGGGAGCGTTGCGCTGACTCTTGGGTTCCACCACGACAGGCTCCTGTGCAAGCAGGGCCACGGCAGCTGCCATTGCGCAGATGGTGGTAAGTGTTCTTTTCATGTTTGGATATGATTTTAGAAGGTGAAATATGTCTTTTGTTTAGCAAAAGAGTGTTAAAACCGAGGGCAAAGGTAGCAAAAATATGGCATCGTCGCGCTTTTTTTCGATTTTTTCTGTCAAATATTGCTATTAATGACTACTTTTGTGCCAAAATAGGTGAAACGACATGATAGGAACCCCTGAAATCATACTCATCGCCATCGTGGTGCTGCTGCTCTTCGGTGGCAAGAAAATCCCCGAACTCATGCAAGGCCTGGGACGGGGTGTCAAAAGCTTCAAGGACGGCATGAACGGCATCGACCCCGACAAAGCCGCCAGCGCCA
>JAFSVI010000095.1 GCA_017445145.1 Bacteroidaceae bacterium
CATCGCCAGTTGCGCTGCGAGAGGATGTGGTACTTGTCCATGTTCAGCGTGGTGAGACGGCCCATGAGGCCGGCGATGCCGCCACACACAAAGCACATGACGCGCAGCACCCACAGAGGAGCCTTCACGTGGACCACGCCGCGCACACCCATCTCGGCCTGCAGCAGGTCGCTGAAGGCGCGGCTCGTATATACCTCGCCGTCGCTCAGGAAGAAGGCCTGATGCTCCACGCCCGGGCGCTCGCAGGCCAGGAACACGGCCTGGACGACGTCGCGCACATACACGAAGGTAATCTCCTGACGCTGGTAGCCCACGGCGAAGTCGATGTGCTGCTTGATGCTCTGCGCCATGAGGTAGTAGTCGCGCTCGCGAGGGCCATAGACACCCGTGGGGCGCAGGATGACCCACGGCACGTCGCTTTGCCGACGGAGCCACTGCTCGGCGGCGAGCTTGCTCTCGCCGTAGGCCGTGTTGGGGCGCGGCGTGTCGGCGTCGGTGATTTCGGTGTATGGCTGCTGCTCGCGTATGGCTCCGAAGATGCTCAGCGAGCTGACGAAGACGAAGCGCCGTGGCATCATTCCCTCGGCACGCAGCGCCTCCACGAGGTGGCGCGTGCCGTCGGTGTTGGTGCGGAAGAAGCCCTCGCGCGTGCGGCTCTTGGTGGCTCCGGCGGCATGTATGACGTAGTCCCACGCCGCACCGCCGGCATTGCTGCCGTGGTCGTTGCCACCGTCGCTGCCGTTGCCGCCTGCTGCCGCAAGCTCGGTGCGCAGGGCGCGCAGCTGCTGGCGCAGACGCTCCACGTTGCCCAGGTCGAGCTCGGCGAATCGGGTGCCTTCGGCCTGCAGGAACTGGCGGCTGCTGGTGGCGCGCACGCAGGCCCACACGTCGTGGCCGCGACGCAGCCCCTCCTCGACGATGAAACTACCAATGAAGCCGGAGGCTCCCGTAACAAGAATCTTCATAACGTATATGAATGTGCAATTGGTTCATTATGGCCCCGCAGCCGCTGACACGAGCCGCGAGGTGAGGCACCGACAAGGCGGCGCCGCCGCAAAACTGCAACCCCGCGAGGGCAAAAGCACCGCTTTTGCCCTCGCGGGGCGAAGACATGTAGCCCGGGTAGAGGCTCGGATTACTTCTTGTTGAGTGCGAGGTCGATGGCAACGGCGATGGCAACGGTGGCACCCACCATGGGGTTGTTGCCGATGCCGAGGAAGCCCATCATCTCTACGTGGGCAGGCACTGAGCTGGAGCCGGCGAACTGAGCGTCGCTGTGCATGCGGCCCATGGTGTCGGTCATGCCGTAGGAGGCGGGACCGGCGGCCATGTTATCGGGGTGCAAGGTTCGACCTGTGCCGCCACCGCTGGCCACGCTGAAGTAGGGTTTGCCGGCAAGGGTGCGCTCCTTCTTGTAGGTTCCGGCCACGGGGTGCTGGAAGCGTGTGGGGTTGGTGCTGTTGCCGGTGATGGAGACATCGACGTTCTCCTTCCACAGGATGGCCACGCCCTCGCGCACGTCGTCGGCGCCATAGCAGCGCACCTTCAGACGGCTGGGGTTGTTGCCGTAGGGCACCTCGCGCACGATCTTGAGCTCGGAGGTGTAGTAGTCGAACTGCGTCTGCACGTATGTGAAGCCGTTGATGCGGCTGATGATCTGTGCGGCGTCCTTGCCCAGACCGTTGAGGATGACGCGCAGGGGCTTCTGGCGCACCTTGTTGGCCATCTCGGCAATCTTGATGGCACCCTCGGCGGCGGCGAAGCTCTCGTGGCCTGCGAGGAAGGCGAAGCACTCTGTCTCCTCGCGCAGCAGACGGGCAGCGAGGTTGCCGTGGCCAAGACCCACCTTGCGGTCGTCGGCCACGCTGCCGGGGATGCAGAAGCTCTGCAGGCCGATGCCGATGGCCTCGGCAGCGTCGGCGGCGTTCTTCACGCCCTTCTTGATGGCGATGGCGGCGCCACAGACGTAGGCCCACTTGGCGTTCTCGAAGCAGATGCGCTGTGTGTCCTCGCACATCTGGTAGGGATCCACGCCGGCCTTGTCACAAATCTCGTTGGCCTCTTCGATGCTGTTGATGCCATTCTCCTTCAGGGCTGCCAGCACCTGGTCCATGCGGCGCTCCTGGCTCTCGAAATATACTTTTCTTATCATAGCTTGATTTGACGATTTATCGGTTTACTATTATCCACAATTAGTTGTCAATTTGCACAATTGTCCTATTGTCAAATTAAACTATTCCTTACGCGGGTCGATGGCCTTCACGGCGCCCTGCTCCTCGGTGGTGCGGCCGTAGCAGCCGGTGAACTTCTTCATAGCCTCGTTGGCATCCATGCCGTTCTTGATGGCTTCCATCATCTTGCCAAGGTGGACGTACTCGTAGCCGCACACCTCATTGTTGGCGTCGAGGTACTGCTTCGTGATGTAGCCCTCGGTGAGCTCCAGGTAGCGTGTGCCCTTGGCCACGGTGCCGTAGAGCGTGCCCGTCTGCGAGCGCAGGCCCTTGCCAAGGTCCTCCAGACCGGCGCCGATGGTGAGACCGCCCTCGGAGAAGGCGCTCTGCGTGCGGCCATAGACAATCTGCAGGAACAGCTCGCGCATGGCGGTGTTGATGGCGTCGCACACGAGGTCGGTGTTCAGAGCCTCGAGGATGGTCTTGCCGGGGAGGATCTCGCTGGCCATGGCTGCCGAGTGGGTCATGCCCGTGCAGCCGATGGTCTCCACCAGGGCTTCCTGGATGATGCCGTCCTTGACATTGAGGCTGAGCTTGCATGCTCCCTGCTGCGGTGCACACCAGCCGATGCCGTGGGTGTAGCCGGAAATATCCTTAATCTCCTTTGCCTGTACCCACTTGCCCTCCTCGGGGATGGGTGCCGGTCCATGGTATGCGCCCTTTGTGACGCAGCACATGTTCTTGACTTCTGTTGAATAAATCATTGCGATGTGGTTTGGTTTGGTTATATTGGGTAAAACAAAATGCTTGCCAATACCCGCTTTAAGGTATTGCGTGCCGCAAAATTACGACGAAAAGGCGAACGCGCCAAAAGTCCACTACCTTTTTTGGATTAATTAACGTTAGGCATGGCCCTTGACGCCACTGCTGGCCGCCAAGGGGCTGGATGCGGGAGGGAAAACGGATGTAGCGGCGGGGGATGCGCCACATGCTGCGGGTTGAAGGCATTGGGCGACAGGGAAGAGCCGCAGGGAGGCGAGGATAGGAGCCGCAGGGCGACAGGGAAGAGGCGCCGGGAGGCGGGGATAGGAGCCGCAAAGCGGCGGGGAAGAGGCACAGTTGGCGTGTTATCAGGATGCTGGCTGCGGGTTGTGGCTTGGGGATGTCGTCAGAGCTGGCCTGCCTCAATCTGGCGCACGATGCGTTCTATCTCGGCATCCTCGCCCTCGGGGTCGTAGGTTTTCTTGAGGCTGGCCTTGAAGGTCCAGGCAAAGACCTGGTAGAATCCGGCGCGCAAGGGTCCGAGGAATGCCTTGATGATCTCGAAGCTCGACTGGTTGCACTCTCGATCAACGAGCTTGATGAGTATCTTGCCCTGCGAGAAGGTGAGCTTCTTCATCTCGGGTGTGTATTGCTTCTTGATGTCGCGCTCCACGGCCTTGATGTGCTCGTCCTTCTCGCGCTTGGTGGGCAGTGTCTCGAGCACCTCGTAGGTCTCCTGCAGCATCATGTTGGCCTTGCGGGCCAGCGGGAGCACACGTTTGACGTTATAGACCAGGCGTGTGTAGCGGCGGCGCTCGCGCTCGTTGCGGAACACCTTGGGGGCATAGACGGGCAGCTCGGGCATGAGGTATGTCCAGATGGTGTCGCCGCCCACAATCTCGGGTGTGCGGTAGCGGTAGAACACGAGGCGTGTGAGCTTCATGTTCAGGTCGAGGGTGGGGTCAACAGGCATCTCGTCCATGGCGGGCATGAAGTCGTCATCGACGACAACCACGCTGTCCTGCGCCGCCAACGTGGTGGCGGTGAGGAGCAAGGCGATGATGATGGAGTGCTGACGCATGAGCCGTTGTGGATGAAAGCGGCGCAAAGGTACGGCTATTTGGCGGCATAGACGAAAATAAAGTGTGAAAAGATGCAAGTGTCATGCTAAAAAAGGTTTCCCGTCGCGCGGTGCGCGGCGGGAAACCAGAGGTATGGAAATGCTCGTCTGTCCGTCGGTTACTTGCGGAGCACCTTGGTGACGGAGCCATCGCTCTTGCGGACGATGTTCACGCCGCTGCGTGTACGGTCGAGCTTCTTGCCATCGACGCTGTAGATGGCCTCTACGCCGGCGTCGGTGGTGGCGATGATGCTGTCGATGCCGTCGCCGCTCGGGTCGATGGTCACCATCTGGCCGCTGACTACGCTTCCGCCGAGCTCCACGGCACCCGTGGCCGGGTTGAAGACAGCGTTGGCCGGGACGGTGATGCCGCAGCCGGTCATGGTTAGCGCCTTGAGGCCGGCGATGCTCTGCTGCGTGCCCTGGGCCATGAGTGTGGCGTTGTCGATGACGAGTGTGAGCTGCTTGTCCTCGCTATACACGCCGCGCATGCCCTTGGCGAGGGCTGTGAGGTGGTTGGCGATGGTCACTGTTGCCTCACCCTCGCCGAGGATGGCGGGCGAGAAGCTGCCTCCGTCGAGCGTGAGTGCGGCGGCGGTGGTGTTGGCGGTGATGTTGACGTCGGCGGCGGCATAGATGGCGGGCTTCTTGGAGCCGGTGCCGTAGGCGCTGCTGTTGACGGTCACTTCGCCGTCGATGACCACGTTGAGGGGTGCTGTGCCGGCATTCCAGATGCCGTCGATGGTGGCGTTCGCCAGGGAGAGCGTGCGTGTGGCGTGGGTGTAGTTGACGCCGGTGGCGATGGCCGTCGTGCCCTTGTAGGCCACGGCGCGTGTGAGCAGCGTGGAGCCGATGGCCATGCCGTAGCTCTCGGAGAGGTCAACCCACGTGTCGCGCACCACGTCGCCGGAGCTGGCGTACTCTATCTTCGAGCCGAAGTCATTGACCTTGATGGCCTTGTTGCCGTCGGCAGTGGGGTTGGCCACGACGCCGCCAGCCAGCACGATGTTCTTCATGCCTGCCACGCACGACTGCGAGCCCTTGACGCGCACGGCGGCGTTGTCGATGGTCACGACGCAGTTCATGGTCACGCCGGAGAAGCCGCGCTCGCCGCCGTCGGCGATGACGAGACAGTTGTCGAAGGTGATGGCCTTCTCTGCCGTGACAGCCGTGCTGCCGAGGCCGGAGGCGGTGATGGCGAGAGAGCCTGTGCCGTCGCTGAAGAAGCGGAAGCCTCCGTTCTTGGTGTAGAAGGCCTTGGCGTCGGAAGCCGTGACGGTGTTGTCGCCGATGAGCTGGATGTTGATGATGTCGGCGACCTCGTCGGCGATGGTGACGGTGCCGGCGATGTCAACATTGTTCAGCGTCAGTGTCTTGGTGCCGTCGTCGTAGGACACGGTACCCTTGGTGATGTCGGTGCTTTCGACCGAGCCGGCGTTGACGGTGGTGATGTCGATGCCGGCCACGTCTATGCCGTAGCTCTTCACGTCGCCGATGATGACGGATGCGGCGCTGACGGGCGTGCCGTCAACCTTCACGGTGCCGTCGGCGAACACGGCGTTGGCAGGCTCGGAGATGCTAACGCCCGTGAGGTCGAGGGCTGCCAGGTCCTTGACCACCTGGTCGCTGCCGCTGAGGGTGACGACGCTGTTGTCGATGTGGAGCGTGGAGGTGTTGTGGCCGTCGATGGCCGTGGTTCCGCTGACGCTGACTGCCACGCCGCCCTTGATGGTCACGTCGGCCGTAGCGTCGATGGCCGTCACGTCGCTGGTGAGGGTCAGCGTGCCTGTGCCGTCGATGACGATGGGCTGCTGTGTGCGTATCACGGGCTTGTCACCGCCGACGAAGGTGTTGGCGCCGCTCACCTTGAAGGTCAGGCCGGCACACTTCTCATTGTCGATGTACGTGGGCAGGTTGACGTTGTTGATGGTAAGGGTCTTGGAGGCGGGGTCGTAGAGGTCGTTCTCATCCAAGGCAACGGCATAGGAGGTGACGCGCTGGCCGTTGATGCTGAAGCCGTAGTCCTCGCCGAAGGCCACCATCTGCTGGTCGGTGGCTCCGGCGGCGACGATCATGTTCGTGGCCAGGTCGATGCCCACCATGTCTGTGAGGGCCTGTGTGCCGCTGACGGCCGTGATGCCCACGATGGCTCCGCCCTGGATGTCGAGCGTTCCGCCGCGCACGCCGATCTGGTCGCCCACGATGTCGGCCGTGGCGTTGGCGATGGCGAGGCGGTTGGCACCGTCGATGCCGTTGAGGCCGGCCTTGATGCGCAGGAGGCCTGTGCCATCGACGCTGCTGATGCCGACGTTGCACGTGCCGCTGACGGCGATACCGTTGACGTTGCTCTCGAGCTTGTTGTTGCCCACAAGCTCTATCTGCACGTTGCCGATGGCGTTGCCGTCGATGGCGATGGCAGGTTCTGCACCGCCGTCGATGGCGGCATTGTCAAGACGCAGACGGCCGGTGCCGGCGTTCCAGCTCACGTTGCCTGTGATGCCCGAACCGGTGACGGCGGAGGCGTTGAGGTCGGTGACAGGAATGCCGGCGATGGTGATGCCGTACTTCTTCTGCGGCTCGATGGTGATGGCGCCTACCACGCGTTCGCTGCCGACATAGACGGCGAAATTGGTGGCATCGAAGTATGCCCCTGTGGGCGCGGTGAAGTCGCAGCCCTCGAATCCGAGAGCACCCACGTCCTCGATGGTTCCATAATAGTTGTCACCGGCAAGATTGACGGTGCTATTGACTATCTTGATATCCTTGAAGTCATACAGCATCACCACTTCAAGCTCCGTGCCATCGATGCGTAGCGTTGAATAAGTCCGGTTTCCATGTATGCCATAGCAAGCATTGCTCTTGAGCGAGCCGTTGCCAGTGATGACATAGTTGTGGTCGGCAGCGTTCCCGATAGATATCAGGCCATCATCGTCGGGGCGTGTGGAGTTGATGACGTTCTCGCCAATGAGGTTAATGGTGACATCGCCGGCATCTTCGCCGATACCGATGATGTTATCTGACAATAAATCTGTTCCGGAGAGACGGAAGTTGTTCATGGTGATGGTGGTCTTGCCGCCGTTGCGGGTGACGGTCATCTGGCCGGTGCCACCCGTGGCACCTGGGATGTCGGCGGCGTTCTTGTCGTTGATCTCTACGCCGGCGATGAAGATGCCATAGCTCTCGGCGGGCTCGATGACGAGGTTGCCAGTGTACTTGTTGCTGCCAACGAAGAGACAGCCGTCAGTGCTGCTGAAGTCGGCTCCGGCGGGAGTGGTGATGGCGCATCCGTCGAGGACGAGGGAACCCCACTCGGTGATGGGATATTCGGATGTGTTGACCTTCACGTTGGAGTTGGTGACCGACAGCACCGATGAACTACCGACATACTGTCCGCGCAGACGTCCGTTGGAGATGAGAGTGGTGTTGTCAATAGCAAGGTTGCCATACACGATGATGTTGAAGGACGTGGTGAGCGAACCGCTGCCGGAGATGTTGACGTTGCCGGTTGAGGTGACGGAGACAAAGCTGTTGCCATTCTCAATCTTGTTGGTGCCATTGAGCACGATGTTGAGCTGCGCGAGTTCGCTCTTGATGCCTTGTGTGCCGGTCTTGCTGATGGTGGCGTCGGTGAGGGTGAGCGTCTTGGTGGCGTTGTCGTAGCTCACGCTGCCGCTGATGCCCGTGCCGCTGATGCTGGCGGCGTTGCCGCTGCTGACACTGATGCCGGCGATGGTGAGCGGGTATTCCGTGCCCTGCTCAATCTTCACCTCGCCAGTGACCTTGGAGCCGTTGGCCATGAGGGTCTTGGCGCTGGTGTCATAGGCTGCTCCGCTGGGCTTGGAGTACATCAGGCCGGCTCCGAGGGTTACGTCGCTGAAGCCAGAGATAGTGCCATCGCTGAAGCCAGAGAGGCTGAGGGTGGCATCCTGAATCTCGAGAGCACTACTGCCACGGCCGTTCAGACCGTTGGCCGTGATGTCGATTCCCTTGATGGTGGCGTCCTTGCAGAGAAGCAGTGCGGGGTGACCGGATGCGTTGTTTGAGGCAGTGAGCTTGGCGCCCGTCGTGCCGGTTATGTCGATGGCTCCGTAGGTGCTGTTGGAGTAGATGGCATCGCCATTGCCGGAGGCTTTGATGGTGTTGTCGCCGCTGAACTCCACGATGAAGTCGTTGGAACTCTTGCTGGTGACACCGTCGATGTCATCCGGAGCCGTGATGTTGACGCCGCTGAGCTGCAGCTTGTGCTGCGAGGGGATATACTTGGCCGAGCCGCTCTTGCCGTAGCTGGCCTGGTACATCGGGTCGGCGAAGATGTCGTCGGCGTTGTAGCTGTTGGCCTCGATGCCGGCGAGATATATACCGTAGCTCTCAAGGGGCTTGATGAGCACGCGGCCGCTGTAGTCGCTGCCGTTCCACTGAATGTGCTTGGTGCTGGAGGAATATGTACCGCTGTTGGGGATGGCGTAGCCCGTGCCGCCGTCGAGCACGATGTTGCTGAAGCCATAGAGACTCTTGGCATCGAGGGTTGAGGCATTGACGGTGAGCATGCCGGCGTCATTGCCGCGGCCATATATGGCACCATTGGCGGACGACACTTCCACGCCTCCGGCGATGTCGAGGTTCTTGCCTTCATACACACAAATTGGCGAGTCGTTGCTGCCATTGAGGATGAGCTTGCCGTTGCCACCCTGAGTGATGACACCGTTCTCCTCAAAGACGACGGTGCTGTAGTTCGCCGAGCCGTTGGTGATGGTGTTGGTGCCCTTGACGCTGACGGTGAGGCCAATGCCCTGGCGGTGGCGCAGGAAGGCGAAGTTGCCTGTGCCGGTATCCACGGTGGCACCGTTGAGGGTGAGCGTGCGCGAGCTGGAGCTGTAGGTTATCTCTCCGCCCTTGACGTACTGGTCCCAATAGCCCTGAGCGTTGCGGTTGTTGAGTCGCGTGCCGTTGATGTAGATGTCGTAGAACCCATAGTTCTGGTAGGCATAGATATTGGTGGCCTTGACGCCGGCGTTGTTCGTGGCCGGGCTATTGGCGCTGGTGGCGCGTTCGTTCTTCAGATAGACGCAGTGCGTGTCCTTGTTGAACCACGTGTAGGGGTCGTAGAGGAGGGTCTTATTGTCGAAGACGAGGTCGCCGGTGTAGATGTTGCCATTGGCACCGCTGAAAAAGTAGTCGCCCGAGTTGCTGCCGTTGTGGTTGACGGTGAGCGTGCCGCCTATCTCGCCATAGAAGCCGTAGTTGGAACCAAAGGCGTACATCGTCCCTTCGCGCTTGAGGGTGACGCTGGCGTTGTTGTAGGTGCTGATAGCCGAGGCTCCCGTGGAGCGCACGTCGAATTTGCCGGATCCGGTGAAGGTGGTGTTAGCCTTCACTGCGATGGCGGTGGAGGCAGTTGTGATGGCGTTGGTGCCAACGGTGTTGATGGTGAGGCCGCTGACTTCGTTGTAGATACCGCAGTTGACGTTGCTGGTGACCGTTCCCGTCTGTCCGCTGATGACGGCGTTGTTGAGCGTGAGCGTCTTGGTGCTGTTGTCGTAGGTCACGCTGCCGGCGGTGAGGTAGGGACTGTAGAAATTATGGGCGTTAACAGAGTTAAGCTGTTTCCCAGCAACATAGAGGTCGTATTCTGCGGCCGTGTGAATATCTACCCAGTCCTTGTAGGCGTCGATGCTGCTGCCCTGCACCACCTTTGTTCGGCCAGAAGAGGCCAGGAGGTGTGCACCGGAGGGATTCTCGATGTCGCAACCCTTCATGCTTACGTTGCCAAAATCTACGAGTGAACCATAATTAGAACCCTTCGTGTTGACATATGCTTTCTCAAACACCAGGTCGCAGTTCCTGCCGCCATAGCCTTGATAGCCCTCGAAGCCACGTCCGCCGCCCTCGGCAAGCACGTGGATGCTCTTCACCGTGAGTGTGGTGGTGGCGGTGTTGTTTTCCAACGGGCACAGCTGGATGGCCGTTGCAGTAGATGATGATGCCGTTGCCGTCAGCCTGTTGCTGGTAGAGGTCGAGGAAATGGTGGTGCTCTGACGCAGCCTCATGGCAGTGCCCGATGTGGCTGTGACGCTGCTGCTGGAGGTGACATTAATGGTGAGCCCATCGATACCGTTGTTGGTGATACCGCTCGCGGAGCTGAGGCTGACACCGCTTAGTGTCAGCGTCTTTGTGCTTAGGTTCCACGTCACTGTGCCGGACGTGATGCCGGCACCCGGAGTGGAGCTGTTGAACGTTATGGACGAGGCGGCAGCATTGAGCGGTGCCCCGCCGATGATGATAGATGGTTCGATGGTCGTTGTCTGCTGCTGCGTGCCGTTGAGCACGAAGCCTTTGCGGCTGGTGTCGAAGGTCTGGCCGTCGGTGGTGACGCTCATTGGAGTGGTCCCGCCGGCCATGTTGTCCCACGACTTGAATTTGTCGATACCATACTTGCCGCTGCCGCCCTTGGCCTTGAGCCACGTCCAGGCGGTGTAGAGCGACGTGGTGCCGGCACCGTACATGGCCTCCAGATTCTTGGAGGTGAGGTCAACGTGTGTGTTCCAGATGTTCAGATAGGCATTGTTGCCCATCCACACGGAGCGGCCATTGGAAGTTACGGTGAGGTAGCCGGGTGCCTGACCGTCAACCGAGTTGATGGACACGCCGGTCTCGGCATAGAGGAAGTTGTTCGAATCGCCGGTCAGGCTGAAGGTACACGTGCCCTGCACCCTTATGGTGAGCGACGTGCTGCCGGTGGACTGGATGAAGTCATTGGAGGACAACGTTACGTTAGCGTTTGTCAGCGTGATGGTGTTGGACGATGCATTGTAGTTGACCGTACCCGACGTGAGCCACGTACCCGTGACGTTGCCTGTCGAGGAAACGCCTTTTCCGGCGATGGTCACGCCAGCCAGAGCCGTGCTGCTACACAACAGCACCGCCATGAGCGCGATGAGTGAGGTAAAGAACTTTTTCATAGTCATTGTGGTTTTGGGGTTAATAATAAGTGGAATCTGTGGGCAAAGATAGGCTTTTTGCGACGAAGTGCGCAAACATTTCGGTATAAATTTGCACGAAAAGCCCTGATTTACCAGAAAGTGCAAGTCAAAGTGCAAGAAAGTGCAAGTGGGAAGGGCGGAAACA
Source organism: Bacteroidaceae bacterium (assembly GCA_017445145.1). Lineage (GTDB taxonomy): Bacteria > Bacteroidota > Bacteroidia > Bacteroidales > Bacteroidaceae > Physcousia. The sequence goes on from JAFSVI010000095.1 coordinate 11,179, forward strand.
GGGGGCGACGACAGGCGAAGGGCCTCCGGGAGGGTGGGGGGACCCGGCGGAAAAGCGCAGGGGACAGCGGCGGAGAAGCGGCGGAAAAGCGCCGGAGAAGCGGCGAGGACCCGGCGGAAAAGCGCCGGGCACAGCGGCGGAGACCCGGCGGAGAAGCGCCGGAGAAGCGGCGAGGGCCCGGCGGAAAAGCGCCGGGCAACAGCGACGGGCACAGCGGCGAAGGGGGAGGGGAAGTGTGGGACAAAAACAGCGCGCACGGTGTGCCGCATTGCTGGGCACGCTGTGCGCGCTGTCGCCTGGCGTATGGCCGGGGTGGTACTCCCGCCGGGAATCGAACCCGGATCAAAGGTTTAGGAAACCTCTATTCTATCCATTGAACTACAGGAGCGGTGGGGGGGCTATGTCTGGCTGTGGCTGACGGCGGGCCGGCGTCGCCTTACGGCTTCCCAGGCTACAGCGGCTATGGCGAGCACCACGAGGAGGATGAGAGCTGCGTTGGCAATGGCCTCTGTGGTGTGTAGCGACTGGGGGTCGAAGCGGAACTCCACGGTGTGGTGGCCTTCGGGGATGACTACGGCGCGGAGGACGTAGTCGGCGCGGAGGATGTCGGCGGGCTGTCCGTCGATGGTGCATTGCCATCCGGGGTAGTAGATGTCGGAAAACACGGCGAGCTGCTGGCGGGGCACGTCGGCGGCAAAACGGAGGGCATTGGCCTCGTAGGCGGTGAGGCGGAGGGGGGAAGCTGGCGTGGGACCCGGCGTGGGACCCGGCGTGGGACCCGGCGGAAAAGCGCCTGGCACAGCGGCAGCGACGGCGGCGGTGGTGGTGCCTCCTGAGCTGATGAGGTCGGGTGGGAGGAGGTTGGTGAAGCGACGGTCCACGATGGCTGTTGTGCGGGGGTTGATGGCATCGAGGGCCGCGAGCTCCTCGTCGGCGTTGTCGGCCAGGAGGACGTCGCTGACGAGCCATGCGTTGCCCATGGCCCACGGGTTTTGCACCGGCAGGGTGGCTCCGCCCTGTGTGGGGAGTATGGCGTAGCGCATGTTGAGCATGTTGAGCACGGGGAAGAGCGAATCGCCCGGGATGCTGTCGAGGCGTCCCTGCGAGTCCGCCGCGGCCTGCATGAGGCTCATCATCTCGGGCTGGAGGCGCGCTTCGATGAGCTCCTGGTAGCGGCGCAGCTTGGCGGCGTGGTAGCCTCCGATGCTCTTGTGCCAATAGCTGGTGGTGTTGTCGTTGAAGGTGCTCACGGCGAGGTTCAGCACGCGGTAGTAGGTGGTGGTGTCGCTGAGTATGGCCTCGTCGGTGGGTGTTTTCTGGAAGAACTGTGCCGGGGGCTGCGGTGCGGAGAACATGGCGTCGTTGAGGTAGCGCTTGTTGACATCCCAGAGGTCGGCGGTGCAGAGCACGGTGAGGCATGCCACCATGGCCCATGTGCGCAGCTTGCGGTAGTGGTAGGCGGCGAGCACGGCCACACCCACAAGGATGATGACGAGCGAGCGTCCGGCGTCGGCGGTGAACATGGCGCGGCGCATGTCGGCGAGGTTGGCCATGATGGGGGCGAGCATCTCGGAGGGGATGTAGCCTTGTTGTGCGGCGCCCTGGAGCATGGATGCCTCCTGTGAGCTGACGTAGTTGCCGAAGAAGAGGTCTGGCGCGAGCCAGAAGATGAGGCAGGCGCCGGCGGTGAGCAGCAGGGCGGCGCCCCAGGCGCGTGGTCCTCCGGGCAGCGTGGCGAGCGATGGTGCTCGCTTGTCGGCTGCTACCTGCGTGGCTATCTCGCGCAGTGCGAGCATGGCGAGCAGTGGCATGGTGAACTCGGCTATGACGAGTATGCTGGCGACGGTGCGGAACTTGGCATACATGGGCACATAGTCGAGGAAGAAGTCGGTGAGGGGCATGAAGTTCTTGCCCCACGAGAGGGTGATGCTGAAGAGCGTCATGGCCAAAAGCGCCCATTTCATCGGGCCGCGCACGATGAAACATCCCAGTAGGAAGAGGAAGCAGACGAGGGCTCCGACATACACCGGCCCGCTGGTGCCGGGCTGCTCGCCCCAGTATTGGCCGAGGCTCTGATAGACGGGTGTGTAGGTGGCGTCGGCCTTGGCCATGGCGGTGGGGTTGAGGGTGAGGGGCTGCGAGGCGCCTCCCTTGACGTTGGGCACGAGGAGCGACCACGTCTCGCCGATGCCATAGCTCCAGGCGGTGATGTATGAGCGCTCGAGGCCGGAGGATGTCTGGTCGGCAGCGTTGAGGGTCTTGGCGGTGAGCTCGCTGGGTGAGCGCATGCTCTCCTTGGAGTACTGCCAGGTGTGGAAGAGGTTGCTGGCGTTGATGGCGATGCCGATGAGGCAGCCGGCGGCGAAGGTGGCGGTGCCGGCGAGCCAACGGCGCCACGCGCGGGCCGGCGTGGGACCCGGCGGATAAGCGCCGGGCACAGGGGCTTGACCTGGCGGAAAAGCGCCGGGCACAGCGGCGGCGGCGGTCCATAGGGGGCAGTAGGCGATGGCCATGGCTGCTATGACGAAGGCGAAGTAGTAGGTCATCTGCACGTGGTTGGAGAGGATCTGCAGCGCCATGAAGAAGGCGGTGAGGAGGCATCCGCGCAGATAACGGCCTCTGTAGCACAGCACCATGCCGGCTATGGTGGGTGGTATGAAGGCGAGGGTGTTGAACTTCCAGATGTGGCCTGCACCTATTATTATAAAGTAGTAGGAGGAGAAAGCCCATAGCACGGCACCGAGTGCAGCCATCCATGCCCGGAAGTCGAAGGCTCGGAGGAGGATGTAGAAGCCGAGGAGCATGGCGAAGACGAGCACGACGTAGTCGGGCAGGTAGAGCTTGTAGAGGCGCTCGGCCTGATGCAGACGGTCTGTGGAGGGGTAGGAGGGTGCCATCTGGTATGTTGGCATCCCGGAGAAGAGGGTGTTGGTCCATCGCGTGCGCTCGCCGTCGTGGCTGTGACGGTAGGCTTCCATCTCCGATGCAGCTCCTGCTCCGCCGCTGTGGTCGTGTCCGGTAAGGACGTATCCCTTGCTGACGGGGTTGATGAAATATGCGAAAGCGAGCGCTATGAAGAAGAGTATAGCGCCGACATCGGGGAGTATGGTCTTGATGATGCGCATGGGCGTGGGTGTTAGGAGAAAGATTCACACCTCGCGGCGCTCTGGCCCGTACTGTGATGGGTAGGCGGGAAAGTACGACAAAATGGCCAGAGACGGATGATGGGGAGGAAGGAGGATGCCGCGAGGGTGTGAATCTGTGGGTGTGGAGCGCTGGCGGGCTGTGGTGCCCGCCAGGCTGTTGGCTGTGCTGCGGCGCGGTGGCGTGGTGGTGCCGTCGTGCCGGCAGCGTGGCGGCGGTGGTGGCGAGCTGGTCGCCCGCGTCGGCTGTTACTTACGCAGGCCGAGGGCCTTGACGATGGCGCGGTAGCGGTTGATGTCGCGCTTCTTCAGGTAGTTGAGCAGCGCGCGGCGCTTGCCGACGAGGCCCGTGAGGGCGCGCTCGGTGCTGTGGTCCTTGCGGTTCTGCTTCATGTGCTCTGTGAGGTGAGCGATGCGGAAGGTGAAGAGCGCGATCTGGCTCTCTGCGCTGCCGGTGTTGGTGGCGCCGCCGCCGAACTGCTCGAAGAGTTCGGCCTTCTTAGCTGAGTCTAAGTACATTGTTGTTTGATGATTGAATGGTTGGTGAATCACATCCTTCAGGTGGAGGGCCGTCGTCATCAATCGTCGTGCGCCCACCCTCGAATGCACCCGTGTCTCGGGATTTGCGGCTGCAAAGGTAAGGAGAATTCGCGATTCGGCCATTTGCCGTATGGCTTTTGTTGGGCTGCGGGGCGGGGATTTAGGAAAGTTTAACAGTCGGGGGGGCGGGG
>JAFSVI010000096.1 GCA_017445145.1 Bacteroidaceae bacterium
CCATCCATGCCAATCTGGACAACGACCGCATCAACTTCCACCATGCCCGTCTCGACACCGTAGCACAGCGGACAGAGCGATACATCACCTACGATGGCAGTTTTTCCCGTAACACCAGCCGTCATGGCTATGAACTGGGCGCTACTACTAATATCAGCAGACAATATATACGCGCCCGCATACCTTACTTTTCCACGACAGACCCACTCCGTACGCTTATTCATAATCCTCATATCAAACTTGGACAATCACATTCTATCTATTGGCGGTTCCGCACTACTGCAGCTGAACATCAGCAAAACTTGACCTTCAACGGTAGTGCATCCATTGGGTTCCGCAAATTGGGAATCCGTCAGGCGTACAATGCCACGACAGGAGCCCTCACACTGATGGGTGACAATGTCGGCAGACCTACATGGGACATCAATCAGGAGGCTCATTTCAACCGACCTCTCGGTGCCAAGAGGCGTTTCACCCTGGAGGTCCATGCCCGAATCAACTATCAAGAGAGCAACGACTACGATGTGATGCAATATGTATCAGCAGAAGGAAGGTCAATCGAAGATCTTCTGCAAGAGGCAACAATCTCCACCGTCCATAACCTATATAACACAGAGAATCTGCGACTCACATACCGTATCAACCGCTTTGACCTCTCCGCCACGGGCAATGTATCCTACCGCCACAGCACCAGTGACCGCATGAACTTCACCACGCTCAACATTTTTGAGTACAACTACGGCCTGGCCCTCAACTGCCGTCTGCCGTGGAAACTCCAGCTGGCTGCTGATGCCAAGATGTATAGTCGTCGCGGCTACTATAGCCAGACGATGAACACCGATGACTTCGTCTGCAATGCCTCCCTCTCTCGTTCCTTCCTGAAAGAATCACTCACGGCACGCCTCGAAGCCTTCGACCTTTTTCACCAGCTCCGTAGCACAGCGTACACGCTCAATGCCCAAGGTCGTGTTGAGCGATGGCGCAAGAGCATCCCTTCTTACCTGATGCTCCATCTCAGTTGGAGGTGGAACCACATGCCGAAGAAGAAATGACAAGCCAGTTTCTATGATTGGTGCCTCCCCGTTTGCTCTGCACCAGCGGGCGGCGGGGAGGACTTTTTCAACAGTATCAGCGAACTTCAGCCCCACGCACGGCTTAAATTTTCGTCGTGACGACGTAACGGGTCTGTTAGAAAGGGAGTCAGACCTATAGAATCCAATGGTAATACACCCATAGCGAAGTGTACATCAGTACGGCAAAGGTGCTGAGGAAGCTGAGGAAGCCGATGGAGCCAACGATGTAGAATACTTTATCGGACATCCAGACACCTTTGTTGTGTTTCACGATGTCTGTTAGCCGTTGGCTATGCTTCAGCCAACTCGCTTCTTGCTGTTGGCGGTGGTCGGAAAGTTTCTGTTCCTCTTGGCCCAGCCATTGGTCGTGAAGTTCCTTCAGTTGCCGAATACTCTCGTCGACAAGTCGGGCTTTGATGGGTGTGCTCTCCACCCTTACGATAGCATCACAGATTCTTGTGATGATGTTTTCCGCACTTTGGGTGGCGGCATCAAGCCCCTTATGTCATTTCGCCACTTTTCTTCGCCTCCTTGATGGCTTCAAGCAGTTTCTGTAACAGAGCAAGCGCCTCCTTGATCTGCTCCAAGGTGGCATCAAAGCGTTTCTGTTCTTCTGACTTTTCCTCATTCTCCTTGATGGCAAGAAACTCGGCCTGAAAGACAGATGGCTGAAATCCATTACCATCAAGGACAGGCGGTATGTAATATCAATGAGCAACAAGCGTGCCAAGAAAGATGCCCGAGACAGGGAGAAGGGTGTCAAGAGGCTCGAGAAGCGGTTAGCCAGCGGAAAGATTACGAAGGAGTCTGTCAATAACAGAGGCTACAACAGGTTTCTCTCCCTGCACGGCGAGGCGACTGTTACCATAGATCAGGACAAAATAGCCGAGGATGCACGTCTGGACGGCCTGAAGGGATACGTAACCAACAGCAAGATCAGGAACAAGGCCGTCGCCAGGAACTACAGAAATCTGTCCTTTATCGAACGGGCTTTCCGTATGAACAAGACCGACCTCGCCATACGGCCAATCTATCATCGCCTGTTCAACCGTATCGAGGATCATGTCTGCATCTGCTTCACCGCATACACAGTCCTGTTGGAGTTGGAACGGATACTGGCGAAAACTGCATACAAGAAGAACAAGAAGCCTGGCATCACCATCTACCGTGCAAAGTTTTTGGCCGAGAGCCTCTACAATATAGAATATGTGAACCCATACAACGGAAAGAAGATGTCCGTTATGCTCCACACAGACTACTATGAGGAGGTCACGAAACTACTGGATGCTATCGGGGTAAAGCCCTGACCCGCGATTTGGGTCACCCCATTGCGGAAAACAGGTGTCGCATTTTGAAATCTGTGTCGCATTTTTAGGCAGTCAGAGGAAGTCAGAGACATTAAAACGCACAATGGCGCAGTTGTTAATTACTGTGCCAATACTCAATCGAAAATAAAGTGAATCTTGAACCAAGTCCTTGTTTAGGACATTAAGCAGGTGTTCCTTTCTGCTTTTATAAGGCTGATTTACAGCGGCTTTTTCTCTCTTCGCGGTGCATACGGAGCTCGACCCCGTGACCCCATGCGTGACAGGCATGTATTCTAACCAGACTGAACTAACGCACCGTGGAAGTTGAATTAAGGGGAGTGGTTATCTCCCCTTTGTAGCGCCTACGGGAATCGAACCCGTGTTCCATGCGTGAGAGGCATGTGTCCTAGCCGCTAGACGAAAGCGCCGCTACGCAAAAAGGCGTTGTCAGCTTACACGCATAAAGACTTATTTTGTGAGCTTACACGCATAAAGACCTTTTTGAAATGCTCGGCAAAGGTAGTCCTTCTCCTTGAAACTACCAAGACAAAGGCCATGAAAAACGCACTTCATGCGCACAAAAGCGAAGAATCGGACAAGAATCCGCCAAATAGAGCAGGTGCAAAGCAGCAGCAATGGGCGTGCAGCCGCAGAGCGTTGGCAGGGGAGTGTTGATGAGTATGCTTGCACCGTTATGGGCTTCGAGGGGCAATACTGACTCTATAGATGGACAAAATTGCGTATGTTATCATAAATATGGCAAGGCTGTCGGCCACGCGCTGACCTATAGAGGGACAAAATTGCGTATGTTATCATAAATTCTTTGCGCGAAAGAGAGGCTGTTTCGTGAAAAAGGAGTATATTTGCGGCGAATAAACTACATATAGCCATGAAACGTAAGTTAACAGCCGCATTTCTATGTCTGGCTATCCCCCTGTTAGTCTCAGCCGACACCATTGGCGACATGCTTGCCCGCATACTGCCCACGAATGGCGATGCGACCAAATTCGAATACAGCATCACCGGCGAAGCCACGCAGCAGTTCACCATTGACTGCGATGGCTCGCGCGTGAGTGTCAGCGGCTCGGACGCCATCGCCGTGGCCACGGGCATCAACTGGTACCTGCAGCACTATGCAGGCATCGACATCTCGTGGAACTCGCCCACGGGAGTGCTGCCCGCCACGCTGCCCGTGTGCAGTAGCGAGACACACACGTCCAGCGTCGATTGGCGCTACTACCTTAACTTCTGCACCTACAGCTATTCCATGGCGTTCTGGGACTGGGAGCGCTGGCAGCGTGAGCTGGACTGGATGGCTCTCCACGGCGTGAACATGCCGCTGGCCATCACGGGCATGGAGTGCGTGTGGAAGCATGTCCTGATGGAGACCTACGGCTACACCCTCGACGAGGTGAACACCTTCGTCTCGGGCAGCGGCTACTACGGCTGGTTCTTCATGAACAACCTCACCGCCTGGGGCGGCCCGCAGCCCGTGAGCTGGTATGCGCAGCAGCACGCGCTGGCCCGCAACATCTTCCGGCGCATGAAGGACTTCGGCATGTCGCCCGTCATCCCCGGCTATGTGGGCATGATTCCCAAGGACTTCCTCTCGCAGGCCGATGCCGCCACCATCACGGGATGGGCAGCCTCCGACATCGTCAACGGCGGCAACTGGTGCTCCTTCGTCCGTCCGTATTTCGTCAACAACACCCAGCGGCTGAAGGAGTTCGCCGCCGACTACTACGCGGCCTTCGAGGCACTGTACGGCGACGTCTGTGCGACACATTTCTATGCCATCGACCCCTTCCATGAGGGTGGCGTGCCAAGTGGCGTCACCAACGCTTCAGCCTCCGTCACTGCCATGTGGGACGCACTGCAGGCGTATGACGCCGACGCCGTGTGGGTGGCGCAGCACTGGCAGGACAACCCCACGACCACGCTAACACATGCCATTCCTCGCGGACGGCTCGTCATCCTGGACCTCCACGGCGACCAGTATGCCGACACCCAGTGCAGCGGCCAGCACACCACGTCCGGCGGCGAGAACCACGACTGGGTGTGGGGTCAGGTGTCTAACTTCGGCGGCAACGTGGGTCTGTTCGGGCGCCTGGACCGCCTCATCAGCTGCTTCTATGCTGCCCGCAACGGCAAGGCCGCGAACAAGCTCGTGGGCATCGGCGCCATCCCCGAGGGCATAGAGAACAACGCCATGCTCTACGACCTGCTCTATGCCCTGCCGTGGACCACCACCGACTACACCCGCCAGACGTGGACGGCCGACTACGTCCACATGCGCTACGGCCTGACACCCTCCGACGACGCCTACGCTACCGTCCTTTCTGCCTGGACGCGCCTGGCAGCAGGCATATACCAGTGTCCCAACAACGCGCAGCAAGGCACCACAGAGAGCGTGTTCCTCATGCGACCCTCGCTCACCGCCGGCACCGTGAGCAGCTGGGCCAACTCCACGTGGTACTGGAACATCGCCGATGTGCGCACGGCCCTATATGAGATGCTCTCCGTCAGCGACGCCCTCGCCGGCAACGAGAACTACCGCTACGACCTCATCGACCTGGCCCGTCAGGCCTTGGCCGACTACGGCAAGGAGCTGCTAGGTCAGGTGCAGGCTGCCACCGGCGCACAGCGTCTAGCGCTGGCCGATCGCTTCCTGACGCTCATCCTCGACCAGGACCGCCTCCTCGGCACGCGCCGTGAGCTGCGCCTGGGCCGATGGACGGAGGCCGCACGCGCCCTTGGCACCACCGCCGCCGAGAAGGCTCTCTATGAGCAGAACGCACGCATGCTGCTCACCACATGGGGCGACCGCGCCCAATGCGAGAACGGCGGTCTCCACGACTATGCCAACCGTGAGTGGCAAGGCCTGCTCTCATCCTACTACTATCCGCGATGGAAAGCTTTCTTCGACAATGGCTACACGTCGCAGAGCTGGTTCCAGGACTACGAATGGCCGTTTGCCACCGGCACCACCGGCGCCGTCGGCGCATACCTTCCTGCCGATGCGCCCTACGCCTACGGCACCTTCAGCGCCACGCCCGTCGGCGACGAGATTGCCGTGGCACAGGAACTCTACGCCAAGTATTTCCAGGATTTTAAGCCAGAGGTCTGGGAGAGGTGTGTCCCCGACCTCATCACCACCTACACCATCACCAACGCCGAGGCATGGTATGGCGCCGCCGACACTGAGGGCCTGTGCCTGGCCGTCCCCAACAGCGACTACAACGGCTATCGTCTGCAGCGTGCTGCCCTCGACGCCGACAACACGCAGTACCAGTGGCGCTTCGTGGCATCGACAACCACGCCCGGTGCCGTGCGGCTGCAGAGCGTTGCCCTGAGCGACGCCGGCCACGCCACCCCCTACTTGGATGCCACGCCATCGTCGGCCGCCTATGCCGCCTTCACCTTCAGCTCCACAGGCTCGGACTTCTACCTCTACCGTTGCGGCGACAGGTACTATCTGCAGCAGGCGGGGCAGGACGTGTTCATGCAACCCGACACAAAGTGGGCCACGACGTGTGTGCTCGTCGGCAACGCCCGCAGCGCCACGTCGCTGCTGCACCTCATGCCTTACTGGGCTCCATTCGTGCCCGACCCACAGTCCACCTTCAACCTCACCAACGTCAACGGCTGGTACCAAAGCAGCGCGGCCGACAGCGAGGGCCTCTGTCTGTCCGCGCCCAACAACGACTACAATGGCTACCGTCTGCGTCGCGCCGTGCTCGCCGGCGACGATGCCTCTTTCCAGTGGCGCTTCGTGGCCTCGGACGTGCCGGGCGCCGTGAAGCTCCAGAATGTATATCTCAAGGACCATGAGGGCGATGCCTCCGTCGGCGGCAAGACGCTGCTTTCCTCCACACCCTCCAGCTCGGGCTACAAGGCTTTCACCTTCAGCTCCACAGGCACCGACTTCTACCTCTTCCGCCATGCCGACACCTACTACCTTCAGGAAGTGGGGCAGTCGGTGTTCATGGCTCCCGACTGCGGCTGGCCCGACGCTTGCGTGCTGGTGGGTGCCTCGCGCACGCCCACATCACTGCTCCACCTCGTCAGTCTCGGGTGCTACGACGAGGCTCTGTCCTACCTCGCGCAGTTTGCCACCACGAATGCCGTGGCCGACAATGCCTACTTTGGCGTGCGCCCGTCGGATGCCGAGGCGCTGCGCCAGCAGCTGGCCGCCACCTACGCCGACCATTCCACCCTCACCGACGAGGTGTATGCCTCCACCGTGAAGCCGCAGATCGAGGCACTGGTCAGGATCCCGTCCACGGGCTGCTATCGCATCATCAACGCTGCCTATGGTCGCTACATAAGCTACGGCACCCCCAATGAGTGGCAGAAGACCGACGGCCTCGTGTCCGTGGCCGATGCCGCTGCCGATGCTGCCGCCGTCATCCGTCTGACGGGAGCCGACGGCATCTACACACTCTCCACGCAGGGCCTCAACGTGCAGTCGCAACGCACTGCCAACCAGGCTTTTCCCGCCACCACGGCCGAGGGCGTTCCCTTCGCCTTCACGCAGACGTCGCCAGGCACGGTGAGCATCACCAGCGCCGCCTCGGCCTACGATGCCAACCACGACGGCTCCCTCCACGACGCCAACTGGAGTCTCCCGTCGGGCGTCGTGAACTGGAGTGCCGCAGCCGACGCGTCGAAATGGCATGTCGAGGATGCCACGTCGCTCGACATCGTCCTCAACAACGGCGGCGACGGACGCTATTATTCCACCCTTTGCCTGCCCTTCGACGTCACCCTCAGCGGTGCCACGGCCTACACGCTCACGCTGAATGCCACGCGCGACAGGCTGCGTCTGTCCGCACCGCTCACTCAGATTCCCGCCTCCACGCCAGTGCTCGTCATCGGCGAGCGTGCCATTGCCGAGGCGCTGATCAATCAGGATTCACCCTTCGCGCCCATCGATGGCGGCCATCTCACCGGCACCTTCCTCAAGCGTCAGGTGTCAGGAGCCACCGACTATTTCCTCGGCGTGAGCGATGGCGCGGTGGGATTCTACCACTGGGACGGGACCGTCCTCAGCCCCAACCGTGCCTATCTGCCCGCGTCCGCCATCGGCAATGCGGCGGCGGTTAAGGGATTTGCCATCGAGCTTACGCCCCACGACGCCGTCACCGCCACCCCCGCCTCCGCCACGCCGGCAGACATATTCACCCTCAGTGGCATGAGGCTTGCGCGGCGACCCGCCACTCGGGGCATCTATCTCGTCAACGGGAAACAAGTACTTATCAAATGACATGCAGCCATGAAACAAAGATACATCACGCCACGCCTGGCACACAGCCACGTGTCGGCCACCCAACTTGTCGCCACTTCCACATTGGGCATCAACGGCAACGTCACCGTGCAGGGCAGCTCCGGCGGATGGGTGAAGGGCGATACGCCCAAGGCCTACGATGTCTGGGACGATGACTGGAGCGCACAGTAGTGCAGCACAAACATATCACAATACGCATCATGATCAGGAAAGCTATCATGGCAGCACTGCTGCTGGGCACGACTCTCGCGGCCCGCGCCGAGGTGAATCCCCGGCCTTTCACCATCCCCGCCATACGTGAGTGGCACGGTGGCACCGGTTCCATGACCATCGACACACATTCGCGCATCGTGTGTGCCGACGCGCGGCTGGCAGCTGCTGCCGCGTCGCTGGCGGCCGACCTCCACACCCTGACCTCGCAGACGCTGCCCGTGGTGACGTCCGGCAAGGCCACTGCCGGCGACATCCTTTTCACCTACAAGGCGCAGCGCCGCCTCGGCGACGAGGGCTACACCATCGACATAGGCCGCCACACGCGCATCGAGGCCACTGAGCGCGGAGCCATGCACGCTGTGCAGACGCTCCTGCAACTGGCGCGCCTCGATGCGGGTGCGCCGCTGTCGGCCTCGTCGCTCCTCACCCTCCCGCGCGGCCACATCGCCGACCGCCCCGACTACGCCATGCGTGGCATCATGCTCGACTGCGGCCGCAAGTACATCCCGCTGACATACCTGCGGCGGCTGGTGCGCACCATGGCCTACTACAAGATGAACACCCTCAGCGTGCATCTCAACGACAACGGTTTCCCGGCCTATTTCCACGACGACTGGGCCGAGACCTACGCCGCCTTCCGCCTCGAGAGCGAGCGCTTCCCCGGCCTCACCGCCGAGGACGGCAGCTACACCAAGGCCGAGTTCCGGCAGTTTGTGCTCGACGCGGCAGCCCTGGGCGTGGAGGTCATACCCGAGATCGACGTACCTGCCCACAGCCTCGCCTTCACTCATTACCGTCCCTCGCTCGGCAGCAAGGAGTTTGGCATGGACCATCTCGACCTGAGCAACCCCGATGTCATCCCGTTCGTTGACAGCCTCTTTGCCGAATACATGGCGGGACCGGCCCCCACCTTCGCCGGTCCGCGCGTCCACATAGGCACCGACGAATACAGCAACAGCCGCAGCGAGACCGTGGAACAGTTCCGCACGCTCACCGACCACCTCATCCACACCGTGGAGGCCCACGGCAAGCAGGCCGCGTTGTGGGGTTCGCTGACGCATGCCCGCGGCCATACGCCGGTGAAGGCCGACAGCGTGCTGATGTACTGCTGGTACAACGGCTACGCGCAGCCCGACTCCATGCGCTCGCTCGGCTACCGTCTCCTTTCCATCCCCGACGGCATGACCTACATCGTGCCCGCCGCGGGCTACTACAGCGACTACCTCAACATCGGCCGCCTCTACTCGGCGTGGACGCCGGCACGTATCGGCAACTGCCAGTTCGCCGAGCGCGACCCGCAGATAGAGGGTGGCATGTTTGCCGTGTGGAACGACATCGTGGGCAACGGCATCGCCGTGGCCGACATACACCACCGTCTCTTCCCCGCCATGCAGGTGGTGGCCGAGAAGACATGGAGGGCCGACACGCTGCGCTCGTGCGACGAGTGGCAGCGCCTCGCGGCCGCCGTCGGCGAGGCACCCGGCATCGACGACCTCGGGCGCCACCCCGCCGGCACCGTGCTGCAGCAGGCGGCCGTAGCGCCGTCGTCGCACCGCGACATAGCCCACATCGGCTGGCCCTACCGCGTGAGCTTCACCGTCGAGGGCAAAGCCGAGACGCGCGGCACGGCCCTCTTCCGCAACGGCGACGCCGAGTTCTACATCTCCGACCCCGTCACCGGCCGCCTGGGCTTCTGCCGCGACGGCTACCTCTTCAGCTTCCGCCACGCCATACGCCCCGGGGCCACGGAGCACATAGCCATCGAGGGCGACAACCGCGAGACGCGTCTCTACGTCAACGGCCGTCTCACCGAGACGCTGGCCCCCGACGTGCGCCTCTTCCCCAAGAACAAACCCTTCAGGATGATGCGCACGCTGCGCTTCCCGCTCCAGAGCACCGACGCCGCCCTGCGCAGCCGCGTCACAGCCCTCAAGGTCGAAAGCCTATAACCCACTTTTATATATCTTTTATCACACACAATCACAATTATGCTTAAATTAGACATCAGCAAAGTGGCTCCCTTCGTGAGCACAGAGACCATCAACGGCCTCGCCACCCGCGTGGCAGAGGCACAGAAGACACTCGAGGACGGCACCTGCCCCGGCAACGATTTCCTGGGGTGGTTGCACCTGCCCAGCAGCATCACCCCTGAGTTCCTGGCCGACATCAAGGCCACGGCCCAGGTGTTGCGCTCGGAGTGCGACGCCGTGGTGGTGGCTGGCATCGGCGGCAGCTACCTTGGTGCCAAGGCCGTCATCGAGGCCCTGTCGAACAGCTTCCAGTGGCTCGTGGGGGGCAACGGCCCCGTCATCCTCTTTGCCGGCAACAACATCGGCGAGGACTACCTCAGCGAGCTAACCACCTACCTCAAGGGCAAGAAGTTCGGCGTCATCAACATCAGCAAGAGCGGCACCACGACGGAGACGGCCCTGGCCTTCCGCCTGCTCAAGAAGCAGTGCGAGGAGCAGATGGGCAAGGACGTGGCCCGCAAGGTCATCGTGGCCATCACCGACGCCAAGCGCGGCGCTGCCCGCACCTGTGCCGACAAGGAGGGCTACAAGAGCTACGTAATCCCCGACAACGTTGGCGGCCGCTTCTCGGTCCTCACACCCGTGGGTCTGCTGCCCATCGCCGTGGCAGGCATGGACATAGACCAGCTCGTCAAGGGCGCACAGGACATGGAACAGACGGCCTCAGCGCCCTTTGCCGAGAACCCCGCCGCCTGCTACGCCGCCACGCGCTATGCCCTCTATGAGGCCGGCAAGAAGATAGAGATCCTGGCCAACTACCAGCCCAAGCTCCACTTCATGGCCGAGTGGTGGAAGCAGCTCTTCGGCGAGAGCGAGGGCAAGGACAAGAAGGGCATCTACCCCGCCAGCGTGGATCTCACCACCGACCTCCACTCCATGGGCCAGTGGATCCAGGACGGCGAGCGCACCATCTTCGAGACCGTCGTCAGCGTGGAGACACCCGAGCACGAGCTGCTGTTCCCGAGCGACGACGAGAACCTCGACGGCCTCAACTTCCTGGCCGGCAAGCGCGTGGACGAGGTGAACAAGATGGCCGAGCTGGGCACACAGCTGGCCCACGTGGATGGCGGCGTGCCCAACATACGCATCGCCATAGACCGCCTCGATGCCTACCACCTTGGACAGCTCATCTACTTCTTCGAGCGCGCAGGCGGCATCCACTGCCAGCTGCTCGGCGTCAACGCCTTCAACCAGCCTGGCGTGGAGGCATACAAGAAGAACATGTTCGCCCTGCTGGGCAAGCCGGGCTACGAGGCCGAAACGGCAGCCATCAAGCAGCGTCTCGGCTAATGACGAAGGCTTTCTTATTCGACATGGACGGCGTGCTGTTCGACAGCATGCCGGGCCATGCCTTTGCCTGGGTTAAGGCCGTGGAGCGCTTCGGCCTGACGATGACGGCCGAGGAGGTGTATATGAACGAGGGCCGCACCGGCGCCGGCACCATCCA
>JAFSVI010000097.1 GCA_017445145.1 Bacteroidaceae bacterium
CCTCTTCCCATCCCGAACAGAGAAGTTAAGCCCGCCCGCGCCGATGGTACTGCAAGACCCGTGGGAGAGTAGGTAGCCGCCCCTTTTGAGAGAAGCCCCGAGACTCGGCAACGAGACTCGGGGCTTTGGCGTGCTTAAAGTCCATGGCTTGTCATGTCATGCCTCGATGGCTGCCACCATGAGGCGGCACACTTCTTCCAGACCCTGCTGGTCTGTTGTGTCGAAGTCGTCGGGCTTGTCGCTGTCTATGTCGAGCACTCCGAGACATTGTCCAGTGCCGTTGATGAGCGGTACTACGATTTCCGACCGCGATGCGCTGCTGCATGCTATGTGACCTGAGAAGCTATCTACGTCGGGAACTATGATGGTGTGTCCTTCGGCCCATGCCGTGCCACAGACACCGCGTCCGCGCCTTATCCTTGAACAAGCCACTCCTCCTTGGAAGGGTCCCACGGAGAGTGTGGAGTCGTCGGTCACGATGTAGAATCCCACCCAGAAGAATCCGAACGCCTCCCGCAGTGCCGCCGCGGTGTTTGCCATGGCGGAGATGATGTTGTTCTCGCCCTCTATGAACGGTTTGTAGTCAGTTATGAAGTGTCTGTATTTCCCGGCTTTGCCGAGTGCCATGGGCAATGTGAATGTAGGTTCCATGATGTGTTGGTGTAATGTTAGGTGGAAAAGTGTTGCAAAAGTAGTGTATTTATCCTTATTTGTGGTTGAATTATGGCAAAAAAGTGCGTTGCATCAACTTTTTTGTGGCATATCAGTATGCCGAATGCCGAAAAATGTGTATATTTGCAGCTGCAAGTCACCCGATAGTGTATGAACCAATAATAATCAATTTTTCAGGAAAATGAAGAAGATTCTCATTCTTGCACTGGCAGCCATCTCACTGGTTGCGTGCAATCAGACATCGAAGACGGAATCACGTGGCACCGAGGAGGAGGCTGCAGGCAAGACACTTGTGGCTTATTTTTCGGCCACGGGCACCACACAGGCTGCCGCAGAGCTTCTTGCACAGGCCCTTTCGGCCGACCTCTTTGAGATAGCACCTGAGCAGCCCTACAGCGAGGACGACTTGAACTGGCGCGACAGCCTGTCGCGTTCGAGCGTTGAAATGAAGGATGCCTCCTTCCGTCCGGCCATCAAGTCGATGCCCGATGACATGGGGCGTTATGACACTGTGTATATCGGTTTCCCCATCTGGTGGGGCGTGGCACCTCGTATCATCAACACTTTCATTGAGAATGCCAGTCTTGATGGCGTCACGGTTATCCCGTTTGCCACTTCCGGCGGCTCGGAGATAGAACCGGCATTGGATGCCTTGTCAGCCGCTTATCCGGACATAGCGTTTGGCGAGGGCCGTTTGCTCAACGATGTGTCGCCAGCAGACATAGAGGCTTGGGTGGCACAGCCCTGATGGGTAAAATGACACATTACTGCGGTTATGTCTGTTAAAATGGTTAACATTGCCATGCTATTTTGCCCGTATATGTTAAATATTCCCAAGAGGCCAGCATTTATTTGTGCCAATCCCTTGCTAAGACCAAAATAATCAATACCTTTGCATCGTGTTTTTCATGGTATTAGATTTAAGGTTAATGAAAAGACAGGTTGTCGTGAGACAACCTTCTTTTTGTATTATACCGTTTGCTTCCGGGCATCGCCATCAGTGTCGTTAGCGGCCCTTGTGGTGTCAACGAGGTCATTTCTTTGTGTCGTTAACCTTTTTTAGACATATCTTTGTCGAAAGTTTTGGCCGTTTTGGAAATAGTCATTACCTTTGTCGCATCAATAGCGTTAACTTCTTATCAATCGCCATGGATATAAAGCTTAGATTGACCATCCTCAATTTCATTGAGTTTGCCGTGTGGGGTGCCTATCTCATTTCTATGGGTCTGTATCTCGGCAGCGAGGGCCTTGGAGCCAACATTGGCTGGTTCTATTCCGTGCAGGGTTTTGTGAGTCTGTGCATGCCGGCGCTGATGGGCATTGTTGCCGACAAATGGATTCAGGCTCAGCGCCTTTTGGGTCTGTGCCATGGTTTGGCCGGTATGTTCATGCTCGCGGCGTGCTACTATGGTGTGACATCAGTCGGCCATGTCAGCTTTGGCACGTTGTTCACCCTGTACACCTGCAGCGTGGCATTCTTTATGCCGACGATAGCTCTGACCAATTCGGTGGCCTACAACGCTTTGGAGAAGGAGGGTTTGGACACGGTGAAAGCCTTTCCTCCCATTCGCGTGTGGGGCACAGTGGGTTTCATTTGTTCCATGTGGGTTGTCAACCTCATAGGCATCAAGTCCACACCCTATCAGTTTGCGCTGTCCGGTGCCTTGAGCCTGGTTATGGCCTGCTACTCGCTGACGATGCCCGCTTGCCCGACCAACCGCACGGGCGAGAAGAAGTCGCTTGCCGACGCGTTGGGTCTTCGCGCTTTTGCGCTGTTCCGCAACTACCGCATGGCAGTGTTCTTTATCTTCTCGATGTTGCTGGGGTCGTGTCTGCAGATTACCAACGGCTATGCGACGTCGTATTTGGAGGCTTGGGGTGCTTTGCCCGAATATGCCGACTCGCTGATGGTGAAGTACAGCGTCATCATCACGTCGGTGTCGCAGATGAGCGAGACGCTTTGCATCCTCCTCATCCCATTCTGCCTCAGTCGTTTCGGCATCAAGAAGGTGATGCTGATGTCGATGCTGGCGTGGGTGTTCCGTTTTGGTTTCTTCGCCATTGGCAATCCAGGTCCTGGTTTTGTGTTCATCATCTTGTCGATGATAGTGTATGGTGTGGCATTTGACTTCTTCAACATCTCGGGTTCGCTGTTTGTGGATAAGGAGACCGACCTTGGCATCCGCAATTCGGCTCAGGGGCTGTTCATGATGATGACGAATGGTTTTGGCGCCACGGTGGGTATGCTGTGTGCGCAGGTGGTTGTGAACCACTATGTGTTCGACCTCCCGGAGGGTTCCGACACGTTGCCTGGTTGGCAGACGTGCTGGTACATCTTCGCCGGTTATGCCCTTGTGGTTGCCATCCTGTTTGCCATCTTCTTCCGTGACAGCACGCCAGCGAGGAAGTGAGAGCTATGAATTAAAATAAACTGCAAAAGAGTTGTGACATATGCTCATTGAACTGAAGATACATGGCATGGCGCAGATGGACGATGACAATCGCGCCTTGGTGCTGTTGCGTGAAGCAGAGGGCAAGCATCGCATGCTGCCCGTGATGACGTCCCACCGTCGGGCGTTGCTGCTTCTCTCTCGCGACAGGGTGTCGGTGACGCTTCCGGCTCCTCCGTCGGCGACCGACATCTGCATGCAGATGATGTCTCATTTCGGGTTGCATGTTCGCTTTGTGCGCATCACCGCCGTTCGCGACGGTCTGTGCTTCTGCTCGGTGGTTGGTGAGAGCGACGGTCAGGACCACGTCATCAACTATTGTCAGGCCGCCGACGGCCTCATCATCGCCGTGACGTTCCGCTGTCCCATCTATATCGACGAGGCGTTGCTGGAGTTGCAGTATATGCGCGACATGGGCGGTGGCGGTTTCTCCATCAATGTCAACAGCCTGACGCGCAAGACACTCCAGGAGGCTCTGAACCATGCCGTTGAGACGGAGAACTATGAGACAGCGTCGATGCTTCGCGACGAGCTGCGGCGTCGCGAGGATGACACGGACCCCAAGTTCAAGACCAACCTCGACTCGCTGCTCAACGGCGGTGAGGGAGCCACCGACAGCGATGCCCTATGAAGGAACAGCGCTTCTTCTACAACCCGCAGCCTGAGTCGGGCGTCCTCCCCGCCGAGGAGGCCCAGCATGCCACACGGGTGCTGCGCTTGGGCCCTGGCGACGAGATTTATGTCATGGACGGTGCGGGTGCGTTCCACACGGCCCTTATCACCGAGGCGTCGAACCATCGCTGTGCCTATTCCATAACCTCCTCCATGCATCCCGCCCCGGAATGGTCGGGGCGGATTCACCTCGCCGTGGCGCCGACAAAGAGCCTTGACCGCTTGGAATGGCTGACCGAGAAGGCCATGGAGATAGGTATTGACCGTATGTCTCTGTTGGACTGTCGCAACTCCGAGCGTCATGTTGTGAAGACGGAGCGTCTGTTCAAGATTCTCGTTTCTGCTATGAAACAGAGCCGCAAGGCTTGGCTTCCGCAGTTGGATGCCATGGAGCCTTTTGCCTCTTTTGTAGGTCGCAGCGACCTGCCGCCGTGTCGTTTCATAGCCCATTGCCACGACCCTCGCGACGTGGATCCAGATGGCGACGGCGTGCTGCCCTTCCTTGGCGACGTGCTGCGTCGTGGCGAGGATGCCTTGGTGCTTGTTGGCCCCGAGGGCGACTTCTCCGTTGACGAGGTGCGTCAGGCCGCGTCGTGTGGTTTCGTGTCGGTGTCGTTGGGCAGCAGCCGCCTTCGCACGGAGACGGCGGCTCTCGTTGCCACGCACCTCATGCGCCTGTCGGCCCGCAACGATGTTTAGGTCAAGGCTCAAGCATATTATCCCACTATCAATCAGCCACTTCTCACAATGAACAGGAAACACATATTAGCAATAGCAGGCACGGTGTTTGTGGCCGTGGGCGTGGTGGCGTTCATCATCATGCACCGTCCGCGCGTGGATGCCTACGCCAACGTTCTGCCCCGGCAGCTGAAGGCCATCGTGCGCATAGACCCTCAACAACTTGTCAGCGAGGCACATCTCTCGGCCTCCGACCAGGTGCAGCTGTTGCGGCGCCTCGTGGGTGCCGACGATGCCGGCCGCACCGGCATTGACATGGCCCGGCCGTTGTTCGCCTTCGTGAGCTCAGCTGGCGACATGGGCGCCGTGGCTCGCGTCGATGATGCCGATATGCTGACCTCTTATCTTGGTGAGCTTCAAGCCCGTGGGCATGCCACGCCCGTCAGCCGCCAGCGCGACCTCTCGTGGACGCTCGTCGATGGTCAGTGGCTCATGGCCTTCGATGCTGACAAGGCCCTCGTCATGGGTCCTGCCGTAGCCACCGACGACTATCTGCGCTCGCTGATGACACAGCTCATGCGCCAGCCGCGCTCGGATAGCGGTTTGACCTCAGACCTCTATCTCGACCTTGCCACGCGCCATGCACCCCTTGTCGCAACGGCGACGGCCGCCATGCTCCCCCCCTCGCTGCAGACGTCGCTGCGCAGCCTCTTCCCTGATGCCGACCCTGCCACGCTGCACCTGATGGCCGAGGCCCATGCCGATGGCAACGTCCTCGCGTTGGACTGTGAGGTGGCCTCTTCGGCCGATGGCTTCGGGCAGTCGCTTGCGGGTCTCGACAGCCTTATGCGCCCCATCAGCGGCCATCTCACGGCCCATGCCGGCGAAGCCCCGCTGCTGTGGCTCTGTGCGTCGGTTGACGGCGGCCGCCTTCTCGAGATGTTGCGCCGGTCGGAGGAGGCGCGCTATGTGCTCATACTGCTCAATGCTGTGGCCGATGTCGATGCCATCATCCGTGACATCGACGGCGACGTGGCCGTGGAGCTGGCTCGCGGTGCATCGCCGTCGGCGTCGCTGCCTCCGCTCATGCTCACGGCCCAGCTCCGCGACGGCGCCTCGGGTTTCCGCGAGGCACCTTACTGGCTCACGAGTGCTGCCAAGATAGGCGGCTACGACCTGCGGCAGACGTCGCCCACCGACTTCGTGTTCAGCTCGTCCGATGTGAGTCTGCGCTTCGGCAC
>JAFSVI010000098.1 GCA_017445145.1 Bacteroidaceae bacterium
GCCGCCGTGCCTGGCGCTTTTCCGCCAGGTCCTACCACCCGAAGGCATGCTGGTCGGCCATCCATTTGCCCTGGGCCTTGAGCACCTGCTCCACGACGTCGCGCACGCAGCCGTGACCGCCATTGGCGTGGCTGACATAGACGGCGATGTCCCGGATCTCGGGAGCGGCATCGGCAGGACACACGGGACAGCCCACGAGGCGCATGAGTTCGTAGTCGGGGATGTCATCGCCCATGTACAGCACCTCGTCGTCGGCGAGGTCGTAGCGTTGCTTGAGCTGCTCGTAGGTGCGGGTCTTGACGGAACACGAGAGGAACACATCAGCGATGCCAAGCAGCTCATAGCGCCGACGTATGGCCTCCACGCGGGCGCCGGAGATGATGGCCACATGCAGGCCCGACATCTGTGCCATGCGCAACGCGTAGCCGTCCTTGACGTTGACAGTGCGCTGGGGTTCGCCGTCGGCTCCCTGGGGGATGGTGGAGTCGCTGAGCACGCCATCCACGTCGAAGAAGAGGGCGCGCAAGCGGGTGAGGTCGTAGTTTATCATTGCGAAGATGTTTCGTGGTGAGTGTGAATGCTCTCAGAGAGGAGGGCGTAGATGTGCTGCGTGAGGGGGGCGTCGGCCAGCAGGGCGCTGTGGGCGGCAAGCACGCCCTCGTCCCATCGCAGGGCGGGTCCCGTCTGCGCCTCGCCGGGCGTGAGGTGTTGCAGTTTGGCCACCGTCTCTGCCAGCAACGGCCGCATGACGTCGAAGCCAACGCCCGTGGGGCGCAGGATGTCGTCGGCCAGCGCGCAGCAGTGGTTGACGAAGTTGGAGACGAACACTGCCGCCAAATGCATGCGCCGCCGCTCGGGGGTGGCAAGCCTGTGGACATGGTCGGGACGAGCCACGGCGGCAGCCAGCGCCTCCAAGCGGTGGGCGGCGTCGGCCGTTGTGGCCTCAATGAAGAAATGCACCTGGCTGAAATCGATGTCGCGGCCGCGGGTGAACGACTGCAGCGGATAGAACACACCGGCAGCATCCGCGGGAGTCACGGCGATGTCGGCCAGCGACGTGGAACCGGAGGTGTGGGCGAGCACGCCATGAGAACCCACGACGGCGCGCAGACGGCGCGCCACGTCGGCTATGGCGTCGTCCCTGACGCAGATGAGATACACGTCGGCACCCGGGAGCACTGCCTCCAGCTGACCCCACGCGGCATCGCAGCCCACACTGGAGGCCAGCGCGCGTGCCGACGCCTCGCTGCGGCTCCACACCTGGGCCACCACGGCACCACCACGCCTCAAGGCCGGGGCCAGGCACGAGGCCAGGCGCCCGGCGCCGATGATGACGATGCGCATGACCTCAGAACGTGCCAATGTGGACCTTCTCCCAGAGCAGACGCTCCTCGTTGAAGGGCTTGCGCTCCATGCCCTTGTGGCCCACGGCCACGATGGCCAGTGGCTCCAGCTCGGCGGGTATTCCGCAGATGGCGCGCACGTTGTCGGCGGCGGGAGTGCCGGAGGCATCATAGCGCTCGCGCACCTGCACCCAGCAGGCCCCGAGGCCGAGGTCCTCGGCCTGGTAGAGCAACACCGTGGCTGCCACGCTGGCATCCTCGACCCACACGTCGCTCTCGGCCGGGTCGCCAGCGACGACAATGGCCAGCGGAGCACCCTCGATGAAGTCGGAACCGCCGGACTTGCAGCGTGCCAGGGCGGCGAGCTGCGCCTTGTCATCGACCACGACGAAATGCCACGCATGCTTGCCCTTGCTCGACGGGGCCATGAGCGCAGCGCGCATGAGGGTCTCCACCTGTTCGGGGGTGAGCGCCTCGTCGGTGAACTTGCGCATAGAGCGGCGCAGACGCATCAGTTCTGAGAAGTTTTCCATTCGGTATGTGTTTGATAGTGGATTTGCGTGGGCAAAGATACACAAAAGCCACGACTTGGCGCACACTGCGGGGTGCTTTTTTGGAAAAAAGCAAGCCACAGCGCATTTTCTTGCCCCAAAAGCGGGCGAATGACGATAATAATACCTATCTTTGCACGCATGAACACCGACAACCTCGAGCTGGACATGGCGCGCAATTACGCCATGTACACACATCGCAACATATTCCTCACGGGCAAGGCCGGCACTGGCAAGACAACCTTCCTGCGGCGTCTCTACGCCGACACGCGCAAGCGCACCATCATCGTGGCACCCACGGGCGTGGCGGCCATCAATGCCGGAGGCGTAACCATACACTCGTTCTTCCAGCTCGCACCGGGGCTATACCTGCCAGGGGGGCAGATGGTGGCAGGACGCGATGGGCGCAACCGCTACTCGTTCTCAAAGACCAAGGTCAACATCCTACAGGCGCTGGACCTGCTGGTCATCGACGAGGTGTCGATGGTGCGAGCCGACCTGCTCGATGCCATCGACGACGTGCTGCGCCGCTACAAGCAGCGCCAGAAGCCCTTTGGCGGCGTGCAGCTCCTGCTCATCGGCGACCTGCAGCAGCTGGCGCCGGTGGCCACCGACGAGGAGTGGAAGGTGTTGAGCCAGCACTACCGCACGCCCTACTTCTTCTCGTCTGTGGCACTGGAGAAGACCGACTTCGTGTGCATAGAACTCAAGCGCGTCTATCGCCAGCAGGACGACTCCTTTGTGCGACTTCTCAACAACGTGCGAGAGGGGCATGTCGATGACGCCACACTCGCCACGCTCAACGCCCGCTACATGCCGGCCTTTGTGCCGCCGCCCAACGAGGAATGGATTACCCTCACCACCCACAACTACCAGGCTGCGCAGATCAACGACCGACACCTGGCGGCACTCAGAACGCAACCCTACACCTTCACGGCAACCGTCAAGGGTGAGTTCCCCGAGACATCATACCCCACCGACATGCACCTGACCCTGAAGGTGGGCGCGCAGGTCATGTTCTGCAAGAACGACCCTTCAACGGCCAAAGCCTTCTACAACGGACGCATAGGACGCATAGAGTCGCTGCAGCGCGACAGCGCCACCGTGGTGTGCCGACGTGCCGACGGCAGCGATGCCTACGACCGCATCGAGGTGCACGCCCTGGAATGGAGCAACACACGCTATGCCACCGACTCGGCCACGGGCGTCATCAGCGAGGAGGTCATTGGCAGCTTCACGCAGCTGCCACTGCGCACGGCATGGGCCATCACCATTCACAAGAGCCAGGGGCTGACCTTCGACCACGCCATCATCAACGCCGGGCGCGCCTTCAGCCACGGGCAGGTGTATGTGGCCCTCTCGCGATGTCGCACACTCGCGGGGCTGGTGCTCTCCACGCCCATACCGCCATCGGTCATCACCACCGACCCCGACGTGGTGCAGTTCCACACCTATGCCGAGGACCACACGCCGACGGCCGAGAGCTTCGTGCGCGACCGCCGCTCGTTTGTCGAGGACATACTCTGCGACATCTTCGACTTTCAGCTCATGTCCATGCACGCACGCTATTTCGCACGCCTCACCGCAGAGCACATGAGCAGCCTCTACCCCACCTATGCCACCGAAGCCGCACAGGCCGCCACGCGGGTTGACACACAGCTCACAGCCGTGGGCGTGAAGTTCCAGACACAGATACGCCAGCTCATGCCCGGGGCCGAAAGCTTCAGCGCCAACACCGTGCTGCGCGAGCGCATCGCAAAGGCAATAGCATACTACGCCACGGCAACGCCGGCAGCCATAGGCGAGTTCCTCGAGGCCGACCTACCGGAAATCGACAACAAAGCCCACCGCGAGCAGCTCACACGCCAGTTTGAACTCCTGCAGGGCGACTTCGCCATGAAGATGCAGGTGTTCGTGGCATGCCTCAACGGCTTTTCACTCGATGCCTACTGGAACGCCAAGGCCGCGGCCGCCATGACCGAGGACACCAAGCCACGACGACGGCGCGAGCGCCAGCGAGCCAACAAGACCGCCGCCGTGCCTGGCGCCGTGCCTGGCGCTTTTCCGCCAGGTCCCGCCCCCGTGCCTGGCGCTTTTCCGCCAGGTCCCGCCCCCGTGCCTGGCGCTTTTCCGCCAGGTCCCGCCGCCGTGCCTGGCGCTTTTCCGCCAGGTCCGAAGCCCAAGCCACGCGCAGCGGCAAAGACGGCCATCGACACCAGCCGTGTGCGCAACGCCACGCTCTACCGCGCCATACTCGATTGGCGCAACGAGGTTGCCAGCGAGCGCAAGTTGCCGCCAGCCTACATCATGCCCATGAAGGCCGTCATAGGCCTGGCAAACCTCGCACCGCGCACCCCCGAGGAACTTGCGTCAATACCCGGCATAGGGGCCAAGACCGTGGCCAACCATGGTGCCGAACTCCTCGAAATCGTTGCTGCCCTACACAAACCATAACACCACACAAGCCATGCGCCAAGCCATGATATTCGCCGCCGGGATGGGCACACGTCTGCGCCCACTCACCGACACCATGCCCAAGGCCCTCGTACCCGTAGGCGGCAAGCCACTGCTCGCACACATCATCCTCAAGCTCAAAGCCGCCGGCTACGGGCGCATCGTGGTCAACGTACACCACTTCGCAAGCCTCATCACCGACTACCTCGCCGCCAACGACAATTTCGGCATCGACCTGCGCGTGAGCGACGAGAGCCGCGCACTGCTCGACACCGGCGGTGGCATACGCAAGGCACTGCCACTCTTCGACCCCGACAGCAGCGTGCTCATCCACAACGTGGACATACTCAGCAACCTCGACATCACAGCGCCACTGCCGGCACAGGGCGACGCCACACTCGTCGTCAGCCAGCGACAGACGTCGCGCTACCTGCTCTTCGACGACAGCGGACGCCTCCGAGCCTGGACCAACACAGCCACAGGCGAGGTGAGAAGCCCATACACCGACATCGACACCACGAAGCTACACCCGCTCGCCTTCGCCGGCATACACGAGCTGCAACCCACTGCCTTCGAAGCACTCGGCGACATGCCCGAGCGCTTCGGCATCATGGACTTCTACATCACCCACTGCCACAGGCTCACCTTCACGGCCTATCAGCCTGCCCACCTGCGCATGCTCGACATCGGCAAGACGGACACCCTGGCAGCGGCCGACGACTTTCTCCGCACACTGTAAACCCCAATACACGACACATGCAAAAAATCATCATCCTCGACTTCGGCTCACAGACCACACAGCTCATCGCACGACGTGTGCGCGAGCTCGACACCTTCTGCGAGATCCTGCCCTACAACAAGTTCCCACACGGTGACCCCGACGTCATCGGCGTCATACTATCCGGCTCGCCATTCAGCGTCTATGACCCGCAAGCCTTCAAGATCGACCTACAGCAGCTGCGCGGACGCTACCCCATCCTCGGCATCTGCTATGGCGCACAGTTCATGGCACACACCCTCGGCGGACGTGTGGAACCGGCACCGTCGCGCGAATATGGCCGGCAGAAACTCACCACCATAGACCTGCAGAACCCACTCTTCCAAGGCTTCGACATCGGCTCACAGGTGTGGATGAGCCATGGCGACACCATCACCGCCATACCCGAGGCCTTCCAGTGTATAGCATCCACACCCACAGTGACCAATGCCGCATACTTCTGCCCGCCGCAGCAGCCCGGCGAACAAGCCATCTGGGGTGTGCAGTTCCACCCCGAGGTGTTCCATTCCACACAGGGCCTGCAGCTGCTGCGCAACTTCGTCGTGGGCATCTGCGGCAGCCACCAGGACTGGAGCGCTGCCAACTTCGTGGATACCACCGTTGCCGAGCTGCGACAACAGCTCGGCAACGACCGCGTCATCCTGGGCCTCTCAGGCGGCGTCGATAGCAGCGTAGCGGCCATGCTCATCAGCCGCGCCATAGGCGACAAGCTCACATGCATCTTCGTGGACCACGGCATGTTGCGCAAAAACGAGTTCCGCGACGTGCTCCACGACTACGAGTGCCTGGGCCTGAACGTGCACGGCGTAGATGCCTCCAAGAAGTTCTTCGCCGACCTGGCCGGAGTGAGCGACCCGGAGCAGAAACGCAAAATCATAGGACGCGACTTCATCGAGGTGTTCAACGCCGAAGCCAAGAAGATAGTAAATGAACAATCCGTAAATATCAAATCCGAATGTCGCTGGCTGGCTCAGGGAACCATCTACCCCGACCGCATCGAGTCGCTCAACATCACGGGCAAGGTCATCAAGAGCCACCACAACGTGGGCGGACTGCCCGAGGAGATGAACCTCAAGCTCTGCGAGCCATTGAAGTGGCTCTTCAAGGATGAGGTGCGACGCGTCGGACGCCAGCTGGGTATGCCCGAGCACCTCATCACGCGCCACCCCTTCCCTGGGCCGGGGCTGGCCGTGCGCATTCTCGGCGACATCACACCCGAGAAGGTGGCCATCCTGCAGGAGGCCGACGACATCTACATACGCGCGCTGCGGCAGTACAAGGTGCGCCTCAGCGGCGACGAGGCACGGCGCGTGCTGGCCGCCGGCGTGCCGGCACAGATGCAGGACGGCGAAGTCGAGGTATCGCTCTACGACCAGGTGTGGCAGGCCGGGGCCGTGCTGCTCTCCACCGTGCGCAGCGTGGGTGTCATGGGCGACGAGCGCACCTACGAGCACCCCGTGGCACTGCGCGCCGTCACCTCCACCGACGCCATGACGGCCGACTGGGCACACCTGCCCTACGACTTCATGGCCCGCGTCTCCACCGACATCATCAACCATGTGCGCGGCGTGAACCGCGTGTGCTACGACATCTCCTCCAAGCCACCAGCAACCATCGAATGGGAATGAACGACGCCTACCTCCACCGCGCAGCCCTCGTCTGCGGCGATAACGCCATGGCAGCCATGGCGCAGCGGCGCGTCATACTCTTCGGTTGCGGCGGCGTGGGGTCATGGTGCGCCGAGGGCCTCGTGCGCAGCGGCATCTGCCGCCTCACCATCGTCGATAGCGACTGCGTGTGCCCGTCCAACATCAACCGCCAGCTCATGGCCACACACTCCACCATCGGACAACCCAAGGTGGAGGCAATGCGCCAGCGACTCCTCGACATCAACCCCACGGCCGACATCGACGCCCGGCAGTTGCGCTTCACCGACGCTACAGCCGATGCCTTCGACCTCGACACCTACGACTACGTCATCGACGCCATCGACTCCCTGCGCGACAAAGCACTGCTCATACTACGCGCCACACGCTCGCGAGCCAGGCTCTTCGCATCCATGGGCGCCGCGCTGAAGATGGACCCCACGCGCATACGCGTGGCCGAGTTCTGGCGCGTCGAGGGCGACCCCCTCGCCCGAGCCCTGCGCAACCGCTTCAAGACCGACCACACCCTGCCACGCCGCAAGTTCCTCTGCGTATATAGCGACGAGCGGCGGCAGAACCAACCCACAGCCACCATCAACCCCGACATCGAAGCAGCACATGACTGCCAGGCAGCCCAAGCCAGACAGCCCAACGGCTCGCTCGCACACATCACCGCCATCTTCGGCATGACACTTGCAGGACTCGTCATCAAAGACATAGTAGGCAAGAGCAGCCAGAGCGAATAGTCGCACAACAAAAAGACACACATTTCACCCTATGCCGTGGCCAACCACTTGTTGTGGCTGGCCACGGCGCTTTTCGCCATGTCGCCGTCTCTGAGGCCACATAGCAACGGAAAAAGGCAAGGAATAAGCCACACAAAGCAACTTTACACATTATTTATTTGGCCATCTCGACAAAAATAGCTATTTTTGCACGCATTGTGCTTGCATGCGAACATTCAAGTTAAGTACCAGTTACTACTAACAACAGAAAACGAAATCAAGCAGTACCTCTTAGACAACGTCTCAGAAGAGGACTATCGGAGATACGATGAGGAGACAAACAATGAATCGAAATAACCACACAACAGATATGACAACGGACATGAATAACCACCAACACATGAACCGAACAAACATACAACACCTGCGCGCCGCACTGACAGCCCTGCTCCTGACAATCGTGGGGACATGGGGGGCAGAGGCACAGGCGGAGAAACAGATTACCTATAAATTTCTGAACAAGAAGGGGCATGTGGCAGCCTCGCAATATGCCACGGACAACAACCAGAAGATTCGCTGGAGCCGATGGCAAGACGTATGCCGCAGTCCGCTTGGCGAAGGATTCCACTATTACTACAACTGCACTTCCAACGGCGATGGAACCTATGACATGTCATCTGTTGCTAACGAGATTGCAGAATCAGACAATCTCAATACGGGTACATACAACATCTACGTAACCTGCGACGGACTGAAGGACGGCCAATCCTTCATAAACGGAGGATGGCTACACATAACAGCCAATGCCACGACAACGTATCTGGGGCTTAACAGTTCTGGAGAGATATATAAGACATCCGACTCAGCTTTAGATGGCTATTGGCTGTTGACAAGTGAAAACGATGATCCCTACGATGTCAGGATGGTCAATGCCGCCTATCCTAACAAGTACATCATGCTTGACAAGGCAAGCAACAAGCTGGTTGCCACAAACGATGCAAGCGAGGAAGCGCGGTTCGCACTGAAAAGATATCATTATAACCGAACGGAGCAAGATTACGAATGTCAGTTTGTTGTTGTCGGTTCCGAGTATCAAGAAAGTAGCACTTCGCAAACACGCTGGTACACCATTTCGAGCAATAACACTACTATCAGCTGTTTAGACGAGAACCGAATTGGAGGACTGAGTGACCCTTCTGGTGGTGCCTTGATAACACTCGCCACCAGCAGCTTCACCTACACCTACCACATCGTCAACAACGCCGGCAGCATAGCCACACACGCCAGTGTTACTACGTCCTCGGCCACACCCTCTGTGCCTGAAGCCATCAACACGCCGTTAGTATCGACCTACCGTTATTACTCTGATATAGCATGCACGCAGCCCATCACCTACCTGCCGGCAGCGAATGCCAACATCTATGTACGCTACGACTACGATGCAGGCGGTAGCTGGCTCGACTTGTCGGGTAATACGACATACGAAATCCAGGAGAACGGAGCCTCACAATTTCTTTTCTATGACAGCCAATGGCAGGCTGCTCAATGGCAATCGACAGAGAGTGAAACGACACGCTGGCGACTGGAGGGCAACGACCCCTACGACATACGAATCCTTAGCGAGTATTATTGGCTGCAGAACGGCGTAAAACGC
>JAFSVI010000099.1 GCA_017445145.1 Bacteroidaceae bacterium
AACGTTGTGACAACAAATCTCCAATAAGAAACCAGACGAGGGCCTGGGGCTAAAGGCCTCAGGCCTTTGTCATTAACTGTAAATATCAACTACAATGAGAAGAACATATAATTTCGTAGCTACTATTGCCTTGGTGCTCGCACTCGTGCTCGGCCTCACTGCTGGGGTGTATGCAAGCACCTCCGTCGTCACTGCCTCGGGTGCACCTACAGAGATGCTTGATGGTGATGGTGATGGCGAAGGCGAAGGCCAGGGTGAAGGTCAGGGCGAAGGTCAGGGCGAAGGCCAAGGCGAAGGTCAGGGCGAAGGCCAAGGTGAAGGCCAAGGCCAAGGTGGCGAAGGCCAAGGTGAAGGTCAGGGCGAAGGTCAGGGCGAAGGCCAAGGTGGCGAAGGCGGTGGCAATCAAGACCCCGACCCGACGCCCCATGAGTTTGTAGGTACCGGCGACCTTGCTACGCCATACACCGTTGAGGACCTCCGTGCCATCAATCTCGAAGACCGTGATTCGGAGCTTAAGACCACTTCGGTATGGGTCAAGGGTGTGATCTGCGGTTATCCCAAGGGCACAGCCTTCACGCTCAACGACATAGAGTTCAGTGCCACCGTTCCCGATGGTGCCCGATTCGTGAATATCGTAATCGTTGATGCCGCCAATGCCGTGTCTCCCACGCTGGAACAACTGGCACCGATCCGTCTGGGCATCGGTGGTGAGGATTCCCAGCAGACCCTTGCAGCCCTTAATCTCACCGATAATGCCGATAAACTTGGTACTACCGTGTGGCTGCATGGCGATGTCAGCGCCTTCCTTGGCGTGAACTGCCTTTCTAATGTTGACAAGTACAGCCTTGATGGTGAGACGGTGCTGCCGGGTGGCGGAACGCCTACTCCGCCTGATCCACCCACACCACAGGACTATGACATCTGGATTGGCAATACGCAGGTTACGTCGAGCAATGCCAGTGGCATCTCCAGTGGTGTGATTTCCAGTGGCACCATCACCTACAATGCCACAACCAATACGCTGGTGATTGACAATGTCAACTTCGAATTCAGCCAGACAGAGAACGTTGGTATTGCTGTTCGCAGCGATGTCGAAGGCCTGACAATCCAGATCAAGGGTCGCGTGGTCTTTTCCTCTATGACCATGCAGCTCAATGCAGCCACCACGATACAAGGCAGCTCCGGCGCTTCGCTCAACTTCTCCGGTGGGCGCACCATCCGTTGCTATGAGAGTGCGCTGACGCTGAAGGACCTGACGCTTAACGTCTCGCCAGGCAAGATTGGCTTGGATTGCAATTCAAGTACGCTGACTATTGACAACTGTGTCATTATCATCACCGCCTGCACACCCGTCATCCAGGCGAAGAGCGAACCCACACTGACGAACTGCCGCATCATTTCCTCGACCCCCGGCTACAACATTGCTTGGAACAATAGCGTGGGTTGCTACTATGCCCTTGAACAGGAGAGCGGCGCACAGCAGCAGGTGACGTCAATATATATCGGCACGCAGGCTGCTCCCGTCTCGCGCAAGAGCTGTGAACTCTCGTTGAGCAGCAGCGTCACGAGCTACACCGTCACTCCTGCACAGGCCGCTACGTTCCAGGCTCCTACGGGCCGGACCGTGTCGGGCTACGACGGGCAGATTACCTACCG
The DNA here is from genome assembly GCA_017445145.1 of Bacteroidaceae bacterium. GTDB lineage: Bacteria > Bacteroidota > Bacteroidia > Bacteroidales > Bacteroidaceae > Physcousia. Next base: position 1,657 of record JAFSVI010000099.1, read on the forward strand.
CAGCAGCAATTCCGACATCATTTCCGTTAACGAGACCACAGGTGCGCTGACATTCAAGAACCGCGGTTCGGTGACCATCACCGTGCTGGCCTCGCAGACTGACAACTACTTTGGTGCCTCCGTGACCTACAACGTCAGTTATGGCAAGGACGACCCGGAGCTGGCCTTCGCACAGAGCGAGGTGACGATTCCTGTCGGTGCCTACGCCCATCAGTATGGTCTGTATCCGACCAAGAAAACAACGGCCGAATACACCATCACCTCCAGCAACCCCTCAGCCATCTACATCGACGACCTCGGCGGCATCCATGTGGGTGTTGCAGGTACAACAGTGCTCACGGCCACCGTTCCTGAGACAGAGCGTTTCTCGGCTGGCACGGCAACGTGTACAGTACACGTCGTGGAAAGCATGCCCAGCGAATGCCGCTTCGCTCATGCTTCCATCACCGTGGAATATGGCAAGGAGGCAACCTTCGTGAGTCAGACCCCTTCCACGGCGCTTGGCTACAACGGCACCATCACCTACAGCAGCAGCAACCAGAATGTGGCCACTGTGGATGAGAGCACGGGTGCCGTGACGCTCGTGGGTATAGGCACCACCACCATTACCGCCCGCGCTGCCGGCACAGGTACCTTTGTGGCATCCACGGCTTCATATACGCTTAACTACACCAAGGCCACGCCTACGCTGTCGTTCAACCAGTCGTTGCTGCGCGTGAAGCTGTCGCAGGGCACTGCCAAGGTGCCCACGCTCATCAACCCGCAGGGTGGCGACGTGACATACCGCAGCAGCAACTCCAGCATCGTCAGCGTGGATCCCGAGACCGGCACCCTGACACTGCGGCGTGTGGGAACAGTGACCATCTCTGCCATCCTGGCCGAGTCGGAGTTCTACAAGGGTGCTACGATTACCTGTGAGGTCATCGTCACGAGCGACAACACAGAGATTGCGGTGCTCGATGTCGTCAACTCGGGTCTTTCCTTCGATGCCGAGGGTGGTGAGAAGCGCTTCAAGCTGCGTACCGACCGCGACTGGACTGCCAGCGCCGGACAGTCGTGGGTGACCGTTACCCCCAACTCCGGCACACCGACCTTCGAGGTGGGTGCCACGCCGACGGATGATGACTACATCTTCGTCACTGTGACCTGCCCGGCGAACACCGGTTCGGAGTCTCGCGAGACACAGATTACCGTTAAGGCCGGCGACCAGCTGCAGACGTTGTCCGTCATCCAGAGTGGCACGGAGCAGATAGGCCCGGTGATTGACGAGCGTCAGGTGCCTAAGTTCAGCGTCAGCCCCTCGACAATCGACCTCACCGTCACGCGTTCCAACATCCAGCTGCCGGCCCTCGTTGTCATGTATGATGCCGATGGCGCCATCAGCTACGAGAGTTCCGACGCGAGCGTGGTGCGCATCAGCGATGATGGCGGCATCTTCGTTGTCGGACAGGGCACGGCCACGCTGACCGTCAAGGCTGCCGGAACGGAGTTCTACAAGCCCGCCACGGCCACCGTGACCATCAATGCCACGTTCCCCGACCCGGACCTCGTGGAGGACATAGCACCGCAGAGCGGCAATGTCACCGTTGACCTCGCAGCCCTTGCCGACAAGGACATGAGCACAGGTGGCGTTTTGAACGACATCTACTACAGCATGAACACCGACCTCAGCGTTGGCGATGGCTACTCGGCTGCCGACGGCTGCATTGTGCTCAACAGCACGATGACGGCTGCCGAGATGGAGACTGCCAGCTCGCAGACGCTGGCCGAGCTTGACGAGGACGGCAAGTTCCGCGGCATCATCGTCAAGGTGCCGGCCGGAACGGGCAGCATCGTGCTCGACTGCAAGACGGGTGCTCACCCGCTGATGGTGAAGGTGGGCGGCACTGAAGCGCAGCAGTTCCTCGTGTCGCCGCGTGGCGAGCGCAAGGTGGATTACGTTGTCTCGCAGCCCACATTGGTCTATATCTACGCTACGGAACTTACCTCCACTGCCAAGGCTCTGCGCAGCGTGCGCCGCGCGCCCAAGAAGAGTGATGCCACGAGCGTGCTCATCTATGGCATAACGGTCAACACCGTTGTCGATGGCGTAGCTGGCGTGAAGGCTGAAGCCGACGACGTGGAGCTGTACACCGTCGGTGGGCTGAAAGTGGCCAAGCGCGATGCGCGCAACGGGGTGTTCGTCGGCACCGACGGCACGAAGCGCGCAGTGAAATAATTGAAAATGCATCCTATCATCGAAAAAAGGCCGCTATTGCGGCCTTTTTTCGATGATAATCGCTACCTTTGCGGCGAAATATCGAAAACATTGTTATGGAAACACCCCTTCGCTGGCATAGTAGGTTGGCTACCTACTGCAAAGCCCTCAGTCGTCTTTCTCAGGTCGTCCTGCTGCACTCTCAGCGAAAGCTCAGCGAATATGAGACGGATAGCCTAATCAAGCGCTTTGAGTTTACGTATGAAATGGCGTGGAAGCTGCTCATGAGTTATGAGAAGGACAATGGCATCCAGAATATTATGGGTTCGCGCGACGTGGTTCGTCATGCTGTTGCCCTCAACATCATCGGTAATAGTGATGCTTGGATGGACATGATTGATGCCCGCAACCGCACGTCTCATCTTTATGATGAGGATATGGCCGTGGATGTTGTCGATGAGGTTGTTTTCACCTATTACCCTTTGTTGCAGGAACTGCAAGAGACAATGACAATCAAGGCACGGCGGGAGGTATGAAGTATGGTTTGAGTGAACGGTCCTACAGGGAACTGATGGACATCCTGTCATCTTCCCCTGAGATAGAGAAGGCAGTGCTTTATGGCTCTCGCGCCAGGGGCGACAATGGTCCAGGGTCGGACATCGATCTCTCGCTGCATGGTGCGCAGCTCACACGTCGTGTGCTCAGCCGCTTGTCAGACCGTTTCTACTATTCCCACATTCCCTATTTCATTGACATGCATGTCTATTCCGACATACGCAACCCGCTGTTCAAGGAGAATGTGGACAGGGATGGCATCACCATCTATGTCAGGGAATAGCGTCAGAAGGAGTCCTCGGTGAGTATGCGCTCGAGGTCCTCGGCCGAGATGCGCAGCTGGAATGCCCCACGGAAGGCGATGCTGATGTTGCCTGTCTCCTCGCTGACGACGATGGCCAGGGCGTCGGTCTCCTGGCTGATGCCCATGGCGGCTCTGTGGCGCAGTCCCAGTTCCTTGGGTATGTTCATGTCGTGGGTGACGGGGAGCACGCATCCAGCTGCTGCCACGCGTTTGTGTGCAATGATCATGGCTCCGTCGTGTAGCGGCGAGTTCTTGAAGAATATGTTCTCTATGAGGCGTTGACTGATTCGTGCGTCGAGCTGCTCGCCCGAGCGCATGAAGTCATTGAGCGGCAGCGAGCGCTGCATGATGATGAGTGCCCCCACCTTCTGTTTCGACATCGACAGGCATGCCATGACAATGGGCATGATGTCCTCGCGTGTGTGGGTTTGCTTTTCCTCGCCGCTGAAGAAACGCACGGCGGCCCGCACGCGTTGGTGTGTGCCTATGGTGAAGAAGAATTTGCGTATCTCCTCCTGAAAGAGGATGATAAGTGCTATGGCTCCCACGCTGACGATGCGGTCGAGGAGCGTGCCGAGGAGCCGCATCTCGAGTATCTGCGACACGAAAAGCCAGAACACGATGAAGATGAGCACCCCGAAGAAGATGTTCAGTGAGCGCGACTCCTTCATCAGGCGGTAGCTGTAGTAGAGGAGTATGGCGACAAGGAGGATGTCGATGATGTCTTTGATGCCTATTGAGAAGAACACGGTGGTGGGGGTGTTGAGGTGAATGATGGGGAGGGGCGGGGAGGAGGGAGGGTCAGCGCGCTGGCAGCGCGCACAATGGACGAAATTATGGGAGGGAGGGGGTGGTGACGGGGGTGACGGGGGTGACGGAGGGGATGGAGGGGGTGGTGACGGGGGGGATGGAGGGGGTGGGGAAGTGTAGGGCCTTGAGCAGCTGAATGGCTTCTTGGGCGGGTTGCACGTCGTGGACGCGGAGTATGTGTGCTCCGGCCTGCAGGGCGATGGTGTTGAGCACTGATGTGCCGTTGAGGGCTTCGTCGGGCGTGGTGTGCAGTGTCTCATATACCATGCGTTTGCGTGAGAGGGCGATGAGCCAGGGGTAGTGGCTGAAGGTGTTGGTGAGCTCGTTGAGGTGCTGGAGGATGCAGAAGTTCTGTTGGCGGGTTTTGCCGAAGCCAAAGCCCGGGTCGAGGATGATGTCTGCCACTCCCCGGTTGTGCAGATGCTCTATATGGCAGGCGAAGAAGCGTGCCAGTGTGATGTGTGGCATCTCGTCGTCGGGTTGTAGTTGGTAGGCGTCCTCTGCCTGTGTCGTTGGGCAGTAGCCGTGGGTGAGCACGTATGGCAGTCGTCTCCTGGCAGCCACGTCGGCAATGCCGGGGTCGATGGTTGCAGCGCTGACATCGTTGATGATGTCGATGGCATAGCGTTCGGCGCAGTGGTCTGCGATGTCGGCACGGAAGGTGTCGAGGCTGATGATGGCGTCGGGGAAGTGTTGCCGCAGCACTGGCAGCACGCAGTCTAAGCGCCGCCGTTCCTCGTCGGGCGTCGTCGGGTGTGACGCGGGCCGTGTGCTGCATGCCCCGACGTCGAGGATTGTTGCTCCCTGGCTCAGGTGGCGTTGTGCGAGTTCCATGGCCCGTCGTGCCATCTCCTCGTTGTCGCCATCCTCTGCCCCCGTTCGGCTGCCGGCGAAGAAGGAGTCTGGCGTGGCGTTGATGATGCCCATCGTGATGGGGCATGTGAGATTGAGCAGTCGTCCGTGCAGGTTGATGGTCATGTTTGTGGCTTTTGTGGGCGCAAAGATACGTAATTTTGTCGATTGTTCTTCACGAAAGTCGTTGATTTCGGAAAAATGATTGCAAGAAGTGCCTTGTGACGAGGAAAATCATTACCTTTGCACCGCCATTTTATCCAACTCCAATGTTTATGGACATACAATATATATATAATAATGTGTTCCTGGCCCACCCAGTCGTGAGCACCGACAGCCGCCATTGTCCGGAGGGCTGTATGTTCTTTGCCCTGAAGGGCGAGCGCTTCGACGGCAACCAGTATGCTGCAATGGCTTTGGAAGGCGGCGCAGCTGTGGCCGTGGTCGATGCCCCTTCTGTTGCGGCTTCCCTGCCTGGTCGTGCGTTGCTTGTCGATGATGTTCTTGCCACGTTACAGGCGTTGGCCCGGGAGCATCGTCGTCGTTTCCGCGGCCCCGTGATTCAGGTGACAGGCACCAATGGCAAGACCACTACCAAGGAGCTTCTGGCCGCCGTGCTTGGCCGCCGTTACCATGTGCTGTGGACACAGGGCAACCTGAACAACCATATCGGTGTGCCGCTGACGCTGTTGCGCCTCCGCCCCGCAGAGCACGAGGTGGCCGTTGTCGAGACAGGCGCCAACCACCCCGGCGAGATAGCGGCGCTGTGCGGCATCGTGGAACCCGACTTCGGTCTCATCACCAATGTTGGTCGCGCCCATCTTGCCGGTTTCGGGTCGTTTGATGGCGTGAAGCGCACCAAGGGTGAGCTCTACGACTTTCTCTCCTCCCGTCCCGGCGGCAATGTTTTTGTCAACACTTGTGATGCCGACCTCAGCGCCATGGCAGCAGCGCGCTTCGGCCTTCCGCTTGCCGATAACGCCCGCATCATCCCGTATGTCAGTGGCCGCTTGTCGGCCACCACGGGTGCAGAGCTTTCTTTCTGTTGGGAGGAGGGGGCGGATTGTGCCGGGGTGGTGCATGAGGTGCGCACGCACCTTGTTGGCAACTACAATCTTGCCAACCTGCGGGCCGCGGTCACTGTGGGCCTGGCCTTTGGCGTGACGCCGGCCGACATCGACGCCGCTCTGGCGGCCTACCAGCCCACACTGGGGCGCTCGGAGTTCAAGACCACTCCCTACAACGCCCTCATCGTGGATGCCTACAATGCCAACCCCACGTCCATGCGTGCGGCGCTCGACAATTTTGCCTCCATCCGCCATGAGCGTAAGATGGTTATCCTCGGCGACATGCGCGAGCTGGGCAGCGTGAGCCATGAGGAGCACTGCCGCGTCGTGGAGCAGGTGCTGAAGAGCGACGTGCAGGAGGCTTGGTTCGTCGGTGAGGAGTTCGCTGCGGCGGTGTCGGCCGTCGGCAGCACAGCCCCGGTGGTGACACTGCCCGATGTCGCAGCCGCCAAGGCCCGCATCGCCGCCTCCCGCCCCGAGGGTTTCCTCATCCTTGTCAAGGGCAGCAACGGCACACGTCTGTTCGAACTGCCGGAGTTGCTGTGAGGTCGTTGCCGTGGCATGCATAGGGGCTGGTAGCCCCGCATATACTCTATAGACTATGAAGATTGTTCTTGACGATAAGATACCCTACGTCAGTGGGCCGTTGCAGCTGTTGCGCGAGGCTCTTGCCGCCCGTGGCGAGACGTTGGAGGCCGTGGCCCTTGGCGGCAGCGCCATCGATGCCGCCGTGGTGCGCGATGCCGACATCCTGCTTGTGCGCACCCGCACCCGTTGCGATGCCGCCTTGCTGGAGCACAGCCGCGTGCGCCTTGTGGTCACGGCCACGATTGGCTATGACCATCTCGACACATCGTGGCTCGATGCCGCTGGCATAGCGTGGACCAACTGCCCTGGCTGCAATGCCACGAGCGTGGCCCAGTATGTGGTGGCATGCCTGACGGTGCTGGAGCAGGAGCGCGGTTTGTGTCTCGCCGATGCCACCGTGGGCGTCGTCGGTGTGGGGCATGTGGGCAAGGCCGTTGTCGCTGCCCTTCATGCTGCCGGCGTGGGCCGTGTGTTGCTCAACGACCCCCCGCGTGCTGAGGCCGAAGGGTGTGCAGCCTTCGTGTCGCTTGCCGAGCTTCTTGCCGCGAGCGATGTTGTCACCCTCCACACGCCGCTGACCCTCCACGGCCGCCATGCCACCTACCACCTCATCGGCTCCGAGGCTCTGCGCCTGTTGCCCCGTCGCGATGGCGGCGTGGTGCTGGTCAATGCCGCACGTGGTGGCGTCGTGGATGAGACGGCCCTGCTGCGTGCCATGGATGCCGGCACCGTTGGTGCTGCCGTCATCGACACATGGGAGGGCGAGCCGGCTATCAATGGCGAGCTGCTGCGCCGTGCTTTCATCGCCACGCCCCACATCGCAGGCTACAGCGCCGACGGCAAGGCCAATGCCACCCGCATGAGCTTCGAGGCTGTGGCCGGCTATCTTGGGTTGCAGGTGGCCTTCGATGTGCAGCCGCCCGCTCAGACAAACGCCTATGGCACAGCGGCCTCCAGTGGCATCGCTGTCGCTCCCACCACGGCCCCTGCCGCCACGCTCCCTCGCCCTGGCTCCATCTTGTGGCACTACGATCCCCGCCACGACAGCACCCTGTTGAAGCGCGATGCCTCGGGCTTCGAATGGCAGCGCGGACATTATCCGCTTCGCCGAGAAGCCTAAAAACGCAACGAAAAACGCAGAAAAATGCCGTTTTGTTTGGTAGTATGGGGAAAATATACGACCTTTGCACCGCCAAACGTGAGGTGTGTCCTTTTTGACAGTGCCTCATGTCTTTAATATTGATTATTCATTAAAAGCAAACAACTATGTCTGAAACAGAAAGCAAAGTCATTGAAATCATCGCCGACAAGCTTGGCGTGGACGCAAATCAAGTAAGTAAGGAAAAGAGCTTTACTGGCGACCTTGGTGCTGACAGTCTCGACACTGTCGAGCTTATCATGGAGTTCGAGAAGGAGTTTGGTGTCGAGATTCCTGATGAGGATGCCGAGAAGATTCTCACCGTCGGCGACGCCCTGGCTTACATTGAAGAGCGCCAGTAAAGGGTTTCCCGCGTCGATGATGTGGATGCTCTTTGTACACACCCGATAAAACACGGACGGATTACGCGGACTGCACGTTGCTGCCGCTGCGAGCTTAAAGCGAAGCAGTGGAAGGTGTGCATTCGGTGTAGTCCGCTTTTTTATAATGTAAAGAAGAAAGTAGCAATATGGAACTGAAAAGAGTAGTTGTTACAGGCTTGGGAGCCATCACTCCGCTTGGCAACAGCGTCGAGGAGACTTGGCGCAATCTTGTTGCCGGTGTGAGCGGCGCTGGCCCCATCACTCATTTTGACTCATCGAAATTCAAGTCGCATTTCGCCTGTGAGGTAAAGGACTTCAAGGCCGAGGACTATGGCATCGACCGCAAGGAAGCCCGCAAGATGGACACCTATTGCCAGTATGCCGTGGCCTCTGCCAAGGAGGCTGTCGAGGACAGCGGCTTGGACATGGATGCCGAGGACCGCAACCGCATCGGCGTCATCTACGGCGTCGGCATCGGCGGCATCAAGACTTTCGAGGAGGAGATAGGTGCTTATGCCCGCACGGGTGCCGATTTGGGTCCAAAGTTTGGCCCCTTCTTCATCCCCAAGATGATCGGTGACATCTGTGCAGGCCACATCAGCATCCTCTATGGTCTTCACGGTCCCAACTACGTCACCACGTCGGCCTGTGCCAGCAGCACCCATGCTCTGGCAGATGCCTTCAACCTCATCCGTCTGGGCAAGGCCAATGTCATCGTGGCCGGTGGCGCCGAGGCAGCCATCACCGCGGGCGGTGTCGGCGGCTTCAATGCCATGAAGGCCATCTCAACCCGCAACGACAGCCCCTCGACGGCCAGCCGTCCGTTTAGCGCCAGCCGCGACGGCTTCGTCATGGGCGAGGGTTCCGGCTGTCTCATCCTCGAGGAGCTGGACCACGCCCTGGCACGTGGTGCCAAGATTTATGCCGAGATGGTAGGCGAGGGCATGAGTGCCGACGCCCACCACATCACCGCCTCACACCCCGAAGGCCTCGGCGCGAAGCTCGTCATGCAGTCGGCTCTTGAGGATGCCGGCATGCAACCCTCTGACATCGACTACATCAACGTGCATGGCACCTCCACCCATGTTGGCGACATCAGCGAGGCCAAGGCCATCCAGGACCTGTTTGGCGACCACGCCTATGAGCTCAACATCTCGAGCACCAAGTCCATGACAGGCCACCTGCTGGGTGCCGCCGGTGCTGTGGAGGCTCTTGCCAGCGTGCTTGCTGTGAAGAACGACATCGTGCCTCCCACCATCAACCATGAGGCTGGCGACGAGGATCCCGAGATCGACTACCGCCTGAACTTCACCTTCAACACTGCACAGAAGCGTACCGTGCGTGCGGCGTTGAGCAACACTTTCGGTTTCGGTGGTCACAATGCCTGCGTCATCTTCAAGAAGTTTGAAGCCTAAGCGACGGTGTACCTCCATCAAAACCTGATAGATCGCATGAAGCTCCCTTTCCAGTCGGAGAGGGAGCTTCGTGTGTCTTTATATAGCATCCTCGGGTTCTATCCCCACGACATCCGTCTCTACAAGCAGGCGCTTCGCCACAAGTCGCTCAATACGTCGGGCGGCGGCAAGCGCGACGACAACGAGCGGTTGGAATTCCTCGGTGATGCTATCTTGGATGCCGCCGTCGGCGACATCGTCTATCGTCACTTTTGCAAAGCCGGTGAGGGCTTCCTCACCAACACTCGCAGTAAGATTGTGCAGCGCGCTTCGCTCAACCGCCTTGCCAAGGAAGTTGGCCTGGACCGCCTTGTCAGTTCGCGCGATGCTTCCGGTAACCACAACAGCTATCTTGGTGGCAATGCCTTTGAGGCTCTCGTCGGGGCTATATACCTCGACCGTGGCTACGACACTGTGATGCATTTCCTTCGCCATCGTGTGCTGCGCCAGCTCATCAACATCGAGGATGTGGCTCGCGTGGAGGTCAACTTCAAGTCCAAACTTATCGAGTGGTGCCAGAAGCACAAGCTTCAGCTCGTGTTCGACGTGCGCAGCGACTTTCAGTCGGGCAATTCGTCGCCCGTTTTCGTGTGTTGCGTGGTCATTGAGGGCATAGAGTGCGAGAGCGGGCGTGGCTATTCCAAGAAGGAGAGTCATCAGCGTGCGTCGCAGGCCACACTGGCCTGCATCAAGCGCGACAGCCGCTTGGTGCGTGCTTTCTTTGAGGCCAAGGAACGTCGCGAGGCCGCTCCAGCGCCTGGTGAGTCTGCTTCCGCCGAGCCTGAGCCAGTTGGTGACACACCCTTTGGCGAGACATAGGCTCTTCTGCCTGTGTCGTTGCCGCCATATCCAAGGCGTCTATGCCAGGCTTTTTCACCCTCCTGTGCGTAAATGATATTCCGCCAGCGCAAGTGGCTCATGCCGTAGGGGCATGGCGGAACGCTGGCGGAATGAGGGATTTATGGTGTTTTTAAGGTTAATATGCCTTTTTGGTGTCGTGGCGCAGATGCCTTCAGTTGGCATTAGACATGTTCTTCATGCAGCTTGAGAGCGCCACCGTTGCCAAACTGGGTCGAGTGGTTGTGGCATAATGTTCCATAGTTGTGTGCTTCGGACACGCAAAGATACTATAGTTATAGCAGATTCGGGAAGCTTTTAACTCTTCTTAATTATCATTAACCGTCTTTGGCTGTTTATGGCACTCTTTTGGCCTTTTAGGCATAGTTGCTGGGCGATGTTGTGATGTTAAGTGTGTTTTGGCTTCTTCCAAAGTCGTATTAGGTACGCTCATGGATTCGACGTTTGTAGATGAAGTCAAAGTGATAGCAGCTGTCACCGATGCCATGATCTCCTGGCGTCAACAGGTCTTTGCCCGCTCCGGCATTTCGGAGGACTAATTGTGCTCACCTGCATGTCTGCTGTTGTTAGCTCAATGTCTTTCATGCTTGGTATGGTGCCTCATGGCCATTTTATCTTTGTCTTACCAGTTCTATTGCCTCTTTACCCGTCAGATGCTCGATGTCAAGGCGGATGGCTAACATGCGAGAGAGGCCATGCTCTATTTCTTTCTGCAGGGCTTCGTCGTGATTGGGATTGTATCTATTACCGAGCAACCGTGCCGCTTCCAGCTTTTCCGTTTCATCTTCAACGATGTGTATCCGACCAAAAGCTATGACACTGCGGAAGTAGGTCGTGTATTCTTGTGGCTTAACGCAGTCTTGGTCGATAACGCAGAATGAAGCTTTGTCACAGTTCCTGATTGCATCAACTTTGTGGCCCGTCAAGGCACTGTGGAAATAGAGTCTCCCATCAGAATATACATAGCTGATAGGCACCGAGTATGGATAGCCATTGTCACCCAGCAAAGCTAATGTCCCGGATGTAGCCCTCTGCAATATGCCAACGCTCTCTTCGTCTGAAAGCTGCTGGCGTTTCCGCCTCATTTCTCTAAAATGTGTCATGTTCACGATAAGGTTTTTAGTCCAATTATTGACCCGATAAGGGTTGTCAGGAAGAATAATCGCCAGAATGTCGCAGGCTCATGGAAGATGAAGATGCCCACAAGAACCGCCCCAGCAGCTCCGATCCCAGTCCAAACCGGGTAGGCTGTTCCTAATGCTATTGTCTGTGTGGCTTTTGTCAAAAGAACGGCACTTAGAATATACAAGACCATAAAGGCCGCTATCCACGTCCACCATTCACTTCCCGCTACTCCTTTGGCTCGTCCAAGGCAATATGTGAAGCCTACCTCACACAGCCCTGCAACAATCAATATTATCCAATTCATTTGTATAATTGACGTGCCTGTTGAGGGCTGCAAGACTATCTCGGCGACTCCTTCTAAGGCTTTTCTTTCTATCTTGCGGCTCTTGTGCTTGTCTTTCTGCCTCCTTTGCCCCAAGTGTAAATCCATGAGCCAACTTGACCTGTGGGCGTCTCTCCGGCAACAGGCCGTACTTCACGCCCGTAATCATCCGAAGGCCCGCGCTCGGGCCAATGGGAGGCTTCGCCTACAAAGAATCCGCTTGTGTATGCCATGCTACTTCACTATTTCATCAATAGCCTTACGAGTCTTTGGCTTACTCTCGTCGGCAGCGTAGCCCAAAGGTATGACAACGGCAGGCTCTTCGTTCTCAGGCATACCGAACAGCTCTTCACACAATGCTGCGTCAAAGTTGCACACCCAGCAGGTAGCCAGTCCTTGTTCTGTTGCTGCCAGACAAAGATGCTCAACAGCAATGGCAATGTCTATGTCCCCATGATGCTTGCCGTCTGCCCTTACCCATTCCTCATCGTGCCGTATAGAGGCAATGATATACATGGGAGCCGTCTTGAACCAGTCCCTGTTATAGCACTTTTGCAACTTGGCCCTGTCTTCCTCATTGCTGACAATGCGGAACCGCCACGGCTGTTTGTTGACTGCTGAGGGCGCAAAGCGTACACATTCAAGGATATAGTCAAGTTTCTCTCTTTCCACGTTATGTGGCTTATATGCCCTGCAGCTATATCTGTTCTTTACAAGCTCCAGAAAATCCATGCTGTCAATATTGTTTGAAGTTATACTTGGTCGTGTTTGCAGAATATGTTGGTTATACCTGTCTTTGGCCGTTTGGGTAACCTTGTTCGTTGAAATTCGGCACAAAAATACTCATAATCCTGCTAAATCCCATCATATTTGGAGTGAATGTATGTTATTTTTGCGATTTTCTAATGAATAATGTGTACTTTTGTCCCCGATATGAAATGTCATTGGTGTCAGGATGGTAGTTTGCTGGAACACTACCACGATACAGAATGGGGGTTACCCTGCCATTCGGATAAACTGTTGTTCGAGTATCTGATGCTCGAATGCATGTCTTCTGGCCTCAGTCGGAAACTCATGCTCCAGAAGCGTGAAATCTTCAAGGCTTGCTTTGCTGACTTCGACTACAAGGCAGTTGCGGCATTCACCGAGGAGGATGTTAACAGGGCAGTGGATTATCCCGGTATGATAAAGTCGAGGAGAAAGATTGAGGCTGTTGTCTCCAATGCCCGGAATTTTATCAAGCTTCAGCAGGAGTTCGGCAGCTTCGACCAATACCTTTGGGCGTTTACAGGAGGTAAGACGATTATCTACCAGCGTCATCTTGATGGTGAATGGTTGACGAAGAACGACCTTTCTGACAGGGTTGCGGGTGATTTGAAGAAAAGAGGCTTCAAGTTCCTCGGCTCAACGCTGATATATTCATACCTTCAAAGCGTAGGCATCATCAACGACCACATGCCAGAATGTGGCATGTTTGAGAAGATTGGTGGAGTAATAGTTTAGATAGACATGGACTACCTGCCTAAAGACCCTGCTATTTTGGTTTCGAGCGTCCGCTCGAGCTCTGCTCGCTTGCTACCAAAGAGACGCAAGAACATGCTTCTGAGGGATGAAGAGTTTGACAGCCTCGAATCACTGTGCTATGCCTTCAGCCGGGAGCCAAAGGAGATAAAGGACTATCTGTTTGGCAAAGGGTTTGTCTGGAGTGACCAACAGAAACAATTCAGGCCTATCGGCTACGACACATGATAACGACACATGATAACGACACGAGAGAACAGCGAGAGCAGAGCCGAACTTGTTCGAGCTTTGCCGAGTCGTGAGCGAGGAAGAGCCTTGCTCAAGGACAGCATAGAGACAGCATATAGCTTTCTGCATCAGAAGCGTAACGTCTATATTCATTCTTCCCTCGAATGGCAAAAGGATGATATAGAATATGCCATTGGCTCATACGTCGATGAAATGAGCCCGCAATTGTACGAAGCCATATCCGATGGCCGGTCCGACTTTCTCAGAGACCACAAGAGGTTTCAGGAGGATATAACCAAGGCTGTTGTGACATTGGAAAAGATGTTATAGCGGCGACAGGGTAATAAATATTTTGTGCCATAGCGCCTTTGCTTCCAAATTGTGAAGTTATTTTGTCCATCTACTTATCAATATTATTTACGAGAATTATGAAAAGTTTTGGTTCAAAGCCGTGGATTCTTCCACAACCCGTGCTGATTATCGGTACTTACGACAAAGAAGGTAAGCCCAATGCAATGAACGCTGCCTGGGGCGGACAGTGGGATATGCACGAAATCATCATTTCACTCGGTTCCCATCAGACCACAGACAACCTTGCTGTGAACCCCGAGTTCACTGTCACTTTTGCCACTGCCGACACCTTGGTAGCCTCTGACTATGTGGGTATCGTAAGCGGACGGAACACACCCGACAAGATGGAAAAGGCGGGATGGACCATCGAGAAGGCTCCCAACGTGAATGCCCCTGTGTTCAAAGAGTTCCCAATGACGCTCGAATGTAGGGTTAGGCAAAAGATTGACGAGAGTGAGACAGGCTGCTATCTCATTGCCGAAATCGTCAATGTCCTTTGTGCCGAAGCGTATTTAGGCGAGGATGGAAATCCCGATGTGGAGTCGATGGATTTGATTACTTACGACCCTGTGCATCACACCTATATCCGTTTGGGTGAGACCGAGGGCAAAGCATTTTCCGACGGTAAGCAACTCAAATAGAGGTCATGGAAATAACGAACCTGTTGACATTCACTGACAGACGGCTACTGAGGGCATGGCTTGAACAGAATCACCTCTCAGAGAAAAACTGTTGGGTGGCTTGCAACAGGTCAAAGACTCTCAAGGCAGATACATTGCCATATATCGACATCGTGGAAGAGGCGTTGTGTTTTGGCTGGATAGATTCTACAAACAAACGCCTCCCCGATGGCCGATTAGCCCAGAGACTGTCACCCAGACGGAAAGGAAGCCATTGGACTGAGTTGAACAAAGAGCGATGCCGACAACTTGAAGAAAAGGGACTGATGACCGAATCTGGAAGAATGGCCTTGGAGCGGTGACTCTTTTAGTGCCGTTATGCTATAAGCCTCATGTGTCCGGGGGGCTGCGCACACACTTGTTATTGAGAGGCAACGCTCTCTCCTAAGTGTCGGACCGGACAGAGGTCTAGCGCAGCGTCTTGGTGGAACGATTGCTGGTCGTCACGTCAACATAATAGGAATGATTATCCGCAATCGCACCACCAAAGAGACCGCAACGCGGTCTTCGCTCAATAACCGAGGGTACGAGCATAGCGAGCACCCTCGGATACATGAGACTGATAGTATATCGCCTCTGGAAGAGTCGCCCATCAGCCATGTTGGGGTACTCTTTCAGAGTGCAACCCCTTACAGCCCCTTGTCCGAGGGTCGTAACCGACCCTCGGTTATTGAGAGGAGACGGTTTCACCGTCTTGGTGGTACGATAGCGGATCATATAATAGGATGAGGCTAAAGCAAAAGGGAGCCAAACGGCTCCCTTGCAGTGGTGTGAGCGGAGAGAGAGGGATTCAAACCCCCGGAACGGACGAGCCGTTCACCGGATTTCGAGTCCGGCCCAATCGGTCACTCTGGCATCTCTCCAGTGCAACGTCGCAGATAGTTTTAGAGCGAAGAGTAGAGATTATGGGCAAAGGTAGATACCTACCTGTCAACGTTGCGGGTGCAAAGGTAGGGAAAAGTTTGGAGTTTATGCCCATGCCCTTGCTTTTTTTGGCCTCCGGGTGCTGTTTTTATGCTTTTTTCACACTTGGCGCACGCTCATTTGCCGCCCGTATGATGGCTTCGGGTGTTGGTGTGTCCCTGTTGCAGTGTGCGGTTGCAATAGGCGTGTTCATCGTGTCGCGGCCTGTCCTCCGAGGTCAAAAGCCTTGAGGTTGGCGTTGACGATGTCTTCCCCTTTGCGTGCGAAAACGGTGCTGATGGCTTGCCGGAGTTTGTCGGCATCGATGCGCAGCGCCTGTTGTGCGGCTCCGAGCAACACCATGTTTGCCGAGCGGGGTATGCCATTGTCCTTTGCTATTTGCTCTATGTCGATGGCCACGATGTTGGGCAGCGCTTGCAGGGCTTGCTTCAGCTTGTCGGCATCGGGGTAGTTGGGGATGTTGACGAATGGTGCCGTGGAGGTGATGACCCATCCCTCGGGTGCGAGATACGGTATGTACCGCAGTGCCTCCATGGGTTCCATGGAGATTATCACGTCGGCCTTGCCACGTGGGATGAGGTCGGATGCTATGGGTGTGGAGCTGATGCGCAGGTTCGACTGCACGTCGCCTCCTCTTTGGCTCATGCCGTGGACCTCGGCCTGCTTGATGTATAGGTCGGCATCCATGGCTGCCTGGCCGATTATGGTGGCGATGCTGAGGATGCCTTGTCCCCCTACGCCACAGAGTATGATGTCTGTTTTCAAGGTGATGAATGAGGAATGATGGGTGAGGAATGATGGGTGAGGAATGCGCGCATCGTGGCACTAATGGCTGGTGCCTATGCTTTCTTGGCCTTGGCGTGGCGCTTGAAGGTCTGTATGCACTCTCTTCGCGGTATGATGACGCTCACGCCGTGGTAGTTGATTTCGCGGCGCATGATGTCGGTGATTTCCGGCATGTTCTTGGGCAGCGGCACCACGACGTGTAGGTGTTCTGGCTCCACGCCGAGTCCCCGGCAAATAGCCTCGAACTTGTTAGTGCCGGCGGAGTCCTGTCCGCCTGTCATGGCAGTGGTGAGGTTGTCGGAGATGATGACGGTGATGTCGGCATTCTCGTTGATGGCGTCGAGTAGCCCGGTCATGCCGGAGTGTGTGAACGTGCTGTCGCCTATGATGGCCACGGCAGGCCATTGTCCGGCGTCGGCGGCACCCTTGGCCATGGTGATGCTGGCTCCCATATCTACGCAAGAGTGTATGGCCTTGTATGGTGGGAGGAATCCGAGAGTGTAGCATCCTATGTCGCCGAACACGCGTGGGTTGTCGTACTCCGCCAGCACCTGGTTGAGGGCGGTATATACGTCGCGGTGGCCGCAACCCTGGCAGAGCTGTGGCGGGCGTGCCGCGACGACGCTCTCGGTGTCGGCGTCGAGTTGCAGCTCCTTGTAGGGCGCAGCGCCGAGTGCCTTTGCCACGCTGTCGGGGGTGAGTTCGCCGGTGCGTGGCAGCTCGCCGGTGAGGCGTCCTTTGATGGTGGTTGTCGTTGGCAGCACGCCTCGCACCTGTTCCTCGATGAAGGGCTGCCCTTCTTCCACGACTATGATGCTCTCGCTTTCTGCTGCCATGCGCTGCACGAGGGCCTTCGGCAGCGGGTACTGTGAGACCTTGAGCACGGGGAACGGGCATCCGCCGGGGAATGCCTCGCAGACGTAGTTGAAGGCGATGCCAGAGGCAATGATGCCGAGGGGGTAGGGCTTGGGGGAAACCGCTGGGGAACCCGCTGGGGAAGCAGCGGGCACGGCGGCTGGAGAAGCAGCGGGCACGGCGGCTGGACCCGCTGGAGAAGCAGCGGGCACGGCGGCTGGAGAAACAGCGGGCACGGCGGCAGGGCCCGCTGGAGAAACAGCGGACACGGCGGCAGGGGAGAGGTAGCTGTTGAAGGGTGATGCGGCGGCATCTGCTTCGAGGCGTGTCTGCTGTGCTGTGACGATGTCGTTGCGCCGGCGTGCATTGGCAGGGAGCAGCACCCAGTTGGCGGCTTTGGCATCGTGGTTGAGGGCGTTTTCCTGTCGCGGCGTGTCGGCACATTGCACTACGGCTCGTGAGTGTGCCATGCGTGTTGTGACGCGCATGAGCACGGGCAGGCATTGTGCCTCGCTGTAGTCGAAGGCGGCGGCCATCATGTCGTAGGCTTCCTGTTGCGACGATGGCTCGAAGGTGGGCAGCATGGCGAATTTGCCGTAGAAGCGAGAGTCCTGCTCATCCTGGCTGGAGTGCATGGAGGGGTCGTCGGCCACGAGCACCACGACGCCTCCGTTGACGCCTGTCATGCCGCTGTTGACGAAGGGGTCTGCGCAAACGTTGAGGCCCACATGCTTCATGCATACGAGGGCCCTTTTCCCCATGAAGGACATGCCGAGCGCGGCCTCCATGGCTGTTTTCTCGTTCGTGCACCAGCGTGAGTGTATGTTGCGCTGGCGTGCGGTGGCGTTGGTCTGGATGAATTCTGTGATTTCTGTTGACGGTGTTCCGGGGTATGCATATACGCCCGAAAGTCCGGCGTTGATGGCACCGAGGGCTATTGCCTCGTCGCCAAGGAGAAGACGTTTCATTTACTATTTAGCGATTTACTATTTGAGGGTTGTGCGGCTGGCAGCCGCACGCAATGGACGAAAGGGGGCGAAGGGGGCGAAGGTGGAAGGGGGGAAGGGGTGAAGGGTTGTGCGGCTGGAAGACGCACTCAATGGACGAAAGGGGGCGAAGGGGGCGAAGGTGGCGCAGGGGGGAGGGGTGAATGGGGG
>JAFSVI010000100.1 GCA_017445145.1 Bacteroidaceae bacterium
ATGTATGTGAAATGGCAGACAGGATTCTGTTCGTTGGAGTGACCGAACAGAGTAGTTTGTATCCCTATAAAAATGAATATCGCAATAAACTTGAAAAAAATATATGACACCATTTGGCAAGAAGGAATTTGTTTTGTATCTTTGCATCCAAGATGAGCGTTCTTTGGTTTGGTGAGGAATGTGTAGGAATATGTAAGTCCTCTCGTTTCTAAAGTGTTATCTGTTCCTTTTGTTTAAGGCGGTAACTAATTGATATTCAAGACTTAAATAGGATAAATACTATTTGCGTCCGTTCACGGTCTAAACGTGGAATGTAGAACTCACGCTGCTGCTTTGGAATCTTCTCTGTTGTAAACGTCGGCGAAGTGAAAATGAAACGAAGTTCCTTGATGTCCTTCAATGCCTCCTTCAACTCTTGAAAGGCATAGATGGAGAAGCAAGATGCCGCTATGGTTAGTCGGCTTCCAGCTTTCATTTGCGCTACAATGTCATCCCGTAGCGTCATATTGATGTTGTTTATTAACTCCATCTATCAAAACAGCCCCCAAGCAGTGTCTCGACAAGCGACCAAACTTTTATGCAACACTGCGAGGGAGTTCTGTATATTTGTTTGCCCAATGGGCTATTGGGTCTTTGTCGATGAATGTAACGTAGATTAGTAATGATTAAAAAAATAAGTTCCTATCAGTTTAGAGCATCGCAATAAGCCAATATTAGGCATTCTGCGCTCGATTATATTTTTCTTTTTTTACTGTATTGTTTTTGACCATTTTATATTATGTTATTAAACATTTAACTCATTGATTATTAACTAAATATATTTTCAAGTCTGAAGGAAAGTTCGTAACTTTGTAGCTGATTACCAAACAGTTATGTCAGTTACGATAATTCCAACAGATGTAGTGATTAGCGATATGGAGAGACAGTGCATGATGACCTATGATGAACGCCAGAGACGTCAGTTCCTGGCCTGCAAGGCATGTGCACTGGGGTATCACGGAGTGTCTTTGGTGTCTCAGGTTGCAAATGTCTGCATAGATACAGTCTATAGAGGCATCCATGAACTTGATTCCAAGGCAAATGAGACCTTCCCCGAGGGACGTATAAGAGCTGTCGGTGGTGGGCGCAAGCGTATCCTGGAAAAGCATCCAGGGCTCCTGTCTGTCTTTGATGAGATTACAGAGGCCTACACGGCTGGGCTGCCTCAAGACCCTGATGTCATTTGGCTGACCGTTTCCACGACCCAGATAGTAAGTCTCTTCAAGGAGCGCGGAATAACGGTCTCTCCCTATCTCGTGAGACAGATGAAGGAAATACGGGGATTCAAGGACAGGTCTTTTGTGAAAGCCATGACATTGAAAGACGTAGAAGACCGCAATGCGCAGTTTGAGAAGATAAGGAGTGTCGTCAGAGAATGTGAGGCTGCTCACATCCCGGTTCTTAGCATTGATACCAAGAAGAAGGAAATGCTCGGCAACTTCAAGCGGGCGGGCAAGGTGGCCTCCAAAGGAGGCACACCTAAGAGCTACGACCACGATTTCAAGACCTTCTCTAACGGCACGATTGTACCTCCTGGCATCTATGATGTCGGTGCCAACAGGGGCTATCTTACATTAGGGACAAGCCATGACACTTCCGACTTCGTGTGTGACAACCTTGACAACGTATGGTGTGAGCATCTCCAATGGCAATACCCAAACACCGATACCATATGCATCCTATGTGACGGGGGAGGATCCAATGCATGCTCACACCATGTCGTCAATCAGTCTTTATTGAAACTATCGGCGAGGCTCGGACTTAATATCATTATGCTGCATTATCCGCCATATTGCTCGAAATACACCCCTATAGAACATTGTATGTTCGGGCCGATTTCAAAAAGCTGGAGTGGTGCACCGCTGCTTACCATTGAGGATGCAAAACTCAGAGCTGAGAACACCGTCACGAGAAAAGGACTCTCTATTATCGCTACAATAAATCAAAGAACGTATGAAACGAAAAGAACCATCGAGGATTCTTACGAATCGGTAAAGAGCAGGAGAATCATTTTCGATGACTCGCTGCCTAAGTGGAATTATATTATCAAGTGTGCATAGGCACGAAGAACTTTAGGAACTTATTTTTTAATCATTACTTAGTTCATTAACCCACATTGCAGTTGAACAAAAATACAAAGTTAAAGTTTGTTGTAGAAACAACCTCCAAGCATTCTGCACGATGCATTGTGACGAATGATTATGGGAGACTCTGTTGTCATTGAGTGGGGGAAATATTGAGTCTTCTGGGTTGAAGCGATGTTGTTTCGCGATGAATTTGCCTTTGAGGAAAAGAAATCCGGGCAGAATCTTTCCTTTGAAGGAAACTTTTTGACGATTTCTTTTCCTTGGAAAGAGAGTTTTTGTACCTTTGCCCCCGAAACCAAAGGATTAGACTTATGCAGACACTGTTTATTACTTATGCCCGACTGTTGGAGCACACGAGTTGCGACTTCGTCAGATACCTCTATCCAAGGATACAATGGGAGGAACGGCTGATAGGCATCCGGGGTGCCCGCGGGGTGGGTAAGACGACGATGATGCTGCAGCGCATCAAGATGGCTTTTCCAGATACGTCGAAGGCTTTCTATGCCTCGCTGGACAATATCTGGTTCGCAGGCCACTCGCTGACGGAGCTGGTGGAATATCTCTATACGCACGGCGTGACGCACCTGTTTGCCGATGAGGTACACCGCTACAGGACTTGGGCCGTGGAACTGAAAAATATCTTCGACAGCTACCCTGACTTCAACGTGGTGTTCACGGGTTCGTCACTGCTGCAATTGGAACAGGGAGAGGCGGACCTTTCGCGCCGTCCGCATATGTATGACATGGCGGGGCTTTCGCTGCGTGAATACATGATGATGAACGGCATAGCGGATCTCCCAGTGCTGACGGTAGAGGATATCCTGGAGCGTCATGTGCAGATTGCCGCCAGCATAGCGGCGCAGGTGAAGGTGCTGCCAGCCTTTGAGCGTTACTTCACTGAGGGCTACTATCCTTTCCGTAAGGAAACGGCGGACAAGGCTGGTTATCAGGAGCGCATAGAACGGGTGGTGCAGACGGTCATAGAGAATGACATCCCGGCGGTGGAGGAGGTGTCCTACGAGACGCTGCAGAAGATGAAGCGCCTGATGGTGGTGCTGGCGGGACTGCCACCATTCACACCCAAGATCTCGTCGCTCTGCCAGACCATAGACACTACGCGCAACCAACTGATACGTCTGCTGGGGCTGATGGAAAGGGCTTCGCTCATACGGCAGATTCGTATCGAGGGCAAGGGGCTGAAGATGGTAGGAAAACCTGACAAGGTCCTCATCGATAATGCCAACATCATGGCGGCTATCACCTCGGCTCCTGACGAGGGAAGTATGCGGGAGGCTTACTTCACGGGCCAGATGGCAGTCGGCCACTGCATCAAACAGTCCAGGCAGGGCGACTTCCTCATCGACGACACCTACCTCTTTGAAGTGGGCGGCGCGAAGAAGGGGTTCAGCCAAATCAAAGACATGCCAAACAGTTATGTTGCTGCCGACAACTTGGAGATTGGCTTCGGCAACAAGATTCCGCTGTGGATGTTTGGCCTGCTGTACTGAGATGTTTGGGACTGCTGACTGCATATTCTGGTGGGTGATTTGATGAACCTATGTTCTTCAAGTGTGAAGCGGCAAATCCGAGCGAGTGGGGCTACCGACATAGGTTCGTGGGGCTATGAACATAGGTTCACAGGCCGATGAACATAGGCGTAACCAGAAATGATAGAGAGAATACAAAAAAGGAACTCTCACGAGTTCCTCTTTGCCTTCGTGTGCTGATGTCCGTCAGCGCAAGAATGGTGGTGTCTTTCTCTGTCAGCTGCCAGCGGCAGCAACAGGAATTACTGAGCCTGAACCTCTTCAGCGGGAGCTTCAGCAGGAGCCTCGGCGGGAGCCTCAACACCATCGGCAGGAGCCTCAGCAGCTTCCTCAGCGGGAGCCTCAGTAGCCTCTACAGGCTCCTCGACGACCTCTGTGGTCTCTTCGATAACGTCAGTAGCCTCAGTCTGCTCAGCGGGCTTGTTGCCAGTGCAAGCAGCGAAAGACATTGCCATAGCGGCAACGAACATAAATGCAACCTTTTTCATTTTAGTCATTTGAGTTTTTAACTGTAAAACAATCTATTGCTTTGTAATTGCGCTGCAAAGGTACGGACTTTTCCGTTACGTTGTATCATTTTCAGCAACTTTTTTTCAACTTTTTTTCAACTTTTTTTGCTTTTACCTCGTAAATGATTAAGAATCAAATATGTGTTGAAATGTTAAAAAGAGGGGCTAATAACGCTTACATCACTAAAAATGCTTATCTTTGCGCTCGAAATGATAAAAGACATGACATTCCACGACCGCCGTGCAACCTACTTCACACTCGGTTGCAAGCTCAACTTTGCTGAGACAGCCACCATAGCGCGGCAGATGGAGGAGCGTGGCGTGAGGCGTGCGCAGCGTGGCGAAGTGGCGGACTTCTGCATCGTCAACACATGCAGCGTTACGGAGGTGGCGGACCACAAGTGCCGTCAGGCCATACACAAGCTCGTGCGGGAGAACCCCGGAGCCATCGTCGTCGTCACCGGATGCTACGCGCAGCTCAAAGCCAGCGAGGTGGCAGCCATAGAAGGTGTGAGCCTCGTGCTCGACCAGAGCCACAAGGGCAAGATCGTTGAGGCCCTGGAGCGTTATATGGCCGCACGCGGCAATGCAGCCACAGACGCGGCCTGCGAGGCGGCCAATTCGGCTATCGCGGCTGCAGAGGCTGCAGATGTGGCAACAGACACAGCTGTTGTGGCAACATACGCGGCAGCTGCGGCTACCGACGCGGCAGCTGTGGTGACGCCTCACGTCGGCGCGCGCGGGCCGTTTGTGCCCTCGTGTTCGCGCGGCGAGCGCACCCGCTTCTTCCTCAAGGTTCAGGACGGCTGCGACTACTTCTGCACATATTGCACCATCCCCTTCGCCCGCGGCCGCAGCCGCAACGGGAGTATAGCCTCGCTTGTGGCCGCGGCCAGACAGGCGGCCAGCGAAGGTGGGCGCGAGATAGTGCTCACGGGTGTCAACATCGGCGACTTCGGCCGCACCACTGGCGAGCGCTTCATCGACCTTCTGCGCGCACTCGACGGTGTGGAGGACATTGAGCGCTACCGCATCTCCAGCATCGAACCCAACCTGCTCACCGACGAGGTGCTGGCATTCTGCGCCGCTTCCAGGGCATTCATGCCGCATTTCCACATACCGCTGCAGTCCGGCTCGGACGAGGTGCTGCGCCTCATGCACCGCCGCTACACCACCGAGCTATTCTATAATAAGGTATCGCGTGCGCGCGAACTCATGCCCGACGCTTTCATCGGCGTGGATGTCATCGTTGGCACTCGCGGCGAGACGGCGTCGCTGTTCGACGAGAGTGCCGACTTCATCGAGCGTCTGCCCATCTCACAGCTCCACGTGTTCAGCTACAGCGAGCGCCCCGGCACGGCGGCACTGCGCATCCCCCACGCTGTGCGCCCCGAGGAGAAGCACGAGCGCAGCCAGCGCCTGCTGGCCATCAGTGAGCGCAAGCTGCAAGCGTTCTACGAGCGCTACGTTGGCACCACGCGCCCTGTGCTGCTGGAACATTCGCGGCGCGCTGGGACATACAACGGCTTCACCGACAACTACATCAAGGTGGAATTCAGCCCCTTGCCGCCGACAGGTGGCAAGGCAGCGCCCAACCACCCGCTCGACAACCACCTCATCCCACTGCACCTCGAGGGATGGAACGCTGCCCACGACGCGCTCATAGCCACAAGCGCCACGGGACAACACACATAGGAGCCTAAGAGAACACACATAAGCGCATAAGACAAAGCACATAAGCTACGAGACACACCCCCGATATGAAGACAGCCATTGTCATCCTAAACTGGAACGGAGCCGCAATGTTGCGCCGCTTTCTGCCATCTGTCGTGGCCAACACACCGGCTGAGCTGGCCGACATCATCGTGGCCGACAACGCTTCCACCGACGACTCGATGGAAACGCTGCGCTGCAGTTTCCCCGGCGTGCAGACGCTGCGCCTCGACAAGAACTACGGTTTCGCCGGTGGCTACCAACGCGCGCTGCGGCTCTTGGGCGACCGCTACGCCTATTTCCTCCTTCTCAACTCCGACATCCACACTCCTCAAGGCTGGCTGCAGCCGTTGGTGAACTATATGGACAACCACCCCGACGTGGCGGCCTGTCAGCCCAAGCTCTTAGCCGAACACGACCACGGTAGCTTCGAGTATGCCGGAGCCGCGGGTGGCTATATCGACTCCCTGGGCTACCCCTTCTGTCGCGGACGCGTGTTCAGCCATGTGGAGCGCGACAGCGGCCAGTATGACAACGTGGCCGACGTGTTCTGGGCCACGGGAGCCGCGTTGCTCATCCGCCCTGCCGACTACTGGGGTGTGGGCGGTTTGGACGAACGTTTCTTTGCGCATCAGGAGGAGATAGACCTGTGTTGGCGCCTGCGCGCCCGCGGTCGGCGCATCGTGTGCGTGGCGTCGAGCCACGTGTACCACGTCGGAGGGGGCACCCTGCCCAAGGAGAACCCGCAAAAGACCTTCCTCAACTTCCGCAACAACCTCCTGCTGCTCTACAAGAACATGCCTGCCGCCAGGCTGCACGCCGTGATGCGCCGTCGCTACTGGCTCGACGCGCTGGCGTCGCTCATGTTCCTGTGCAAGGGCGAGGTGGGCAGCTGCCGGGCCGTGTGGCGTGCGCGGCGGGCCTTCGGCCGCATGCGTCGGGACTTTGCCGACGACCGCCGTCGCAACCTCGAAGCCACGACCCTCGACCCCATCCCCGAGATGCTGCAGCAAAGCCTTCTCGCGGCGTTCCACTTGCGACGTCGCCACACCTTTGCGGAAATCATGGCCTGACGACGAGCCCCACAGCACCTCCACCCCACTCCACGCGCTACTCACCCCGCACATACCGCCCCACATACGCCAACGGCGCACGGCCTTCTCCACGAAAAGACAAGGCCGTGCGCCATTGGCGCTTCACGCACATCCGCACGAGCCGTGGCGGTGCGGCGGCTATGGTTTCAGACCCACATGCTATGCCTTGGCAGCATCAGTCGTCGGGGCGGCATCGGCTGCCGGGGCGGCGTCGGCCTTCGTGTCAGCGTCGGCAGCCGGAGCGGCATCGGCCTTCTTGCGGTCGTCGATGTTGTCGCCATCGGTGGGCTTCATCTTGCTGAAGTCGTCGAGGCCGGCCGTGATGAGCAGATTGTACCACTGTATGAGCTTCTTCACGTCGGACGGGAACACGCGGTCGCGGTCGAAGTCGGGCAACACGGTAGCAAAGAAGTCGAAGAGTTCATCCTTGGATGCCTTCTTGTAGTCGATAGAGGCGACCTTGCCGCCTTCCTTCTCCTTGAGTGTGGTGAGCACGTCGGCCAGTGGCACTTCTTCCTCCTGGGTGTACATGGCAATATCCGCCAGTGAGATGACGCGGTCGGTGGCAAATGCCGGCATGCGCTTGGGTTTGTCGCCAATGCTTTCCACGATGAGGCTTCGGTTGCCGTGGGAAATGAGTTTGTAGAGACCGGGCTTGCCGGATATTGCAAGAATTGTTTCGAGCATGGGTATTGAGTTTATTGGTTATGTGAATGCTGTGAAAGGCTCGCTATGCACAAGGTTGTTGATTTGCGGCAGCAGCGGGCGTCCGTCGTTGACGATGACATAGTCAGCGTGTGCCAGCAGCCCGGCTTCGGGCATCTGCTGCATCATGCGCTCGCGCACACGCTGCTCGGTGGTGGCATCGCGCAGCATGGCGCGCCTGATGCGCAATGGCTCGGGTGCCGTCACCGCCACGACCACGTCCACCGCATCCTCGAGCCCTGCCTCCACGAGTATGGCACTCTCGATGACGACAGGGTGTCGCTGCTCGCTGGCAAATCGCAGCCAGTCGTGTCTGACGGCCGGATGCACAATGGCATTGACGCTCGCGGCATTGGCTTGTGAGCTGAACAGGTAGTCGGCCACATGACGGCGGTTGAGCTGTCCGTCGGGCAGATATGCCCTGTCGCCCAAGAGCGCCACGAGCTGCTGCCGCACGTCGGGCGACGACGTCATCAGCTGCTTTGCGCGCTGGTCGCTGTCGTAGAGCGGCCAGTGGTACGTCTCGCAGATGATGCGCGCCACATAGCTCTTGCCGGAGCCTATGCCGCCCGTGATGCCTATGCGCAGCGTGTGTGTCATTCCTCGTCCAAGTTCTCGATGAGGAAGTCCACCTCGCCCGGGTTGATGCGCACCTGCGACACGCCGTCGGGCAGTGAGCGCAGTTGCAGGTGGAGCTTGGCATTAGGCGGAAGTGCTGCCAGCTCCTCGTATGTGGCCGTGATGACGAAATTGTCGGCTGTGATGCGCTTATAGTCCTTTGCCCCCACGCGGAAGCTCACCGTCACCACTCCGGGGAACGTGCGCAGCGAGTGTCCTGCAGGGAAGTTGGTGCCCGTGATGGGCACGCTGACGCTCTTCTCGGTGTACATATCCACTTGCGCCGTCAGCGTCACCTCCTCGTCGGAGAGCTTGAGGCCCCGTGGCGACACGAGGCGCACCTTCTCCGCCACTGTTTTCGACAGTCCTCTGAGGCTGAGGGGCTGGGTATATACGCCCGGCAGCGTGTCGAGAACCGCCTGTGGCCCCCACACGGTGACCGTGTCGGGCTGGCAGCTTACAGAGGCCAAGTAGTAGAGTTCATCGGCATGTATGTTGCCGTTGGGCATCACCGGCACGCGCCGGCTCACCCCCCGGCAGAAGAAGTACTCCACGGTGTCGGGGTCAATATCTACGATGGCTGTGGATTTGAGCAGCTGCGCTGCTATTTGCGCCTGCAGCTCGTCGTGGCCCACCACTACGTGTCCGTAGGTGCTGCCATTGTCGTGGGCAGTGAAGCCCACCGTGACGGGTAGGCGTTTTGTGCCCAAGACGTATTTCATCAAGGCTGTTCCCCTGTCGCTGACGGTGACAACGGCCTCGCCGGGCATGTCGGATGTGATGACGATGTTGGTTGGCACGCTGTCGTGGACCAACGGGAACTCCATCTTCATTTCGAAGGTGCCATTGAGCGTCTGCATGAGCCAGAAGAGGGCGGAGATGACCACAAAGAAGAGGAACACCGCCGTCTCGCGGCTGCGCTGCGTGAGCAAGAACGCCTTCACGGCATCCCAGAAGCGACGCATCCCCTCCTTGTCCATCACTCGAGCGGCTACTTCTGATAAGCGTCAGTGCCTGTTGCGCTGCCGAACACGGAGTTCCTGTCCACGCGTATGCGCACACCGCTGGCAATCTCCACGATGAGTATGTTGTGGACATCGTCGATGTCGCGCACCACCCCGTAGATGCCTCCGGCAGTGACCACTTCCGTTCCGCGCTCTATGCCCTGGCGGAACTCCTTTATTTTCTTCTGTTGTTTCTGCTGCGGGCGTATCATGAAGAAATACATGATGGCAAACATGGCCACAAGCATCAGGATCATGCTCAGGCCGCCATCGCCCTGTGCAGCAAGTAGTGTGATTAGTGTCTGCATAGCTGTATGTTGGTGATTGGTTATTGTGGGTGCTACTTATCGTCGGCCGCAGCCTGTGTGCCGGCCTCCGTCTGTGTGCTTGCGGGGATGTCGGCCTGATTGGCGGCGTGCGTGTCTGTGGCCTTGGCCGCAGTCGCGTCGGTGTCGCCATGTGGGTCTATGTCGTCGGCGCCGTCGTGGGTGTCGGTGTCTGCACGCGGCTGTCGTTGCCGGCGTTCGGGCATGGTTTTCTTGAGCTTGCCCTCGTCGATGAGCCATCTGACGATGGCGTCGAGCAGGCCGTTGATGTAGCCACCGCTTCGGGGGGTGGAGTATGCTTTGGCTATCTCCACGTACTCGTTGATGGTCACCGACGGCGGGATTTGCGAGAAGGTGAACACCTCCGCCAGCGCCGCCTCGAGGATGACGATGTCCATGGTTGCCATGCGCTCTATCTCCCAGTTTTGGAGGAACTGCACGACGATGTTCCTGTATGTGCTCCAGCTGAGCATGGTTGCACGGAAGAGACGGCGCGCAAATTCGCGGTCCTCCTCCTCACGGAACTCCTCGAGCAGCGGCTGGCTAGCCCCGCGTTTGTGGTCAAACTGCTTGATGGTCTTGAGCACAAAGGTGTCGATGATGAAGCGGTCGTCGTTCCAATAGAGGCTCTTATCCTCGAGCAGCTGGTCGAGCTCCTCGTCCTCGACGATGATTTTGCGATAGATGTCGCGCCAGAGGTCGCGGTCCTGCTCGTAGGTTGTCTCGGTGTCGGCGAGCATGTATTCCTTGTATATGTCGCTCTCGGCAATACGCTTGTACAGTCGCCTGACGAAGTCCTCCTCCTCGACCCACGTCTTCTTCTGGTTGTCGATGAAGTCCCTGAGCTGATGGTTGCTCTCAAGTTGCGCTATGAACTTGTTGTCGATGAACTTGGTGCTTGGACGCTCGCCCTCTTTGAGGCGCAAGTAGCGGTTGGTGGCCGTCTCCACGGCTCTCTCCGCGATGTGGTTGACCTCCACCAGCAGTTCGAGCATATATAGGTATAGGTCGTAGGACTTGGATAGGCTGAAGAATAGTTCCTGTTCAGCCACATCGAGCTTGTAGTCGCCATTGACGTAGTGTGCGTAGGCGAGCTGCACCACTTTCAGCCTTATGAGTTCGCGATTAATCATGTCGGTGTTGTGTCGCTTAGTGAGCTTCTTAGCGTGTGTTTTGTTACTTTGAGCGCGCAAAAGTAGTCATTTTCCCGCAAAAATACGGCGAAAGCGCAAAGTTTTTCGTTATTTTTTTGGTTGTTTGGCAAATTATGGCCAATTTTGGCACTTGAAACACGTTTCACAACTTCAAATCGACCAATGAAAGGACTTCAAAACAGTTTTAACGCAGAAAAGGAAATCCTCTTCTCCCGCTCCATCCGGGCTGGGAAGCGCATCTACTACATCGATGTCAAACAGACGAGCAAGGGCGAGCTATTCCTGTCGCTGACAGAGAGCAAGAAGATAGTCACGGGCGAGAGCGACATGCCCCAAGTCAACTTTGAAAAGCACAAGATCTTCCTCTATCCTGAGGACTTCGAGAAGTTCACCACTGGCCTTGCCGAGGCCATGCGCTATATCTTTGAGCAGCAGGGTTCGAGCGAGCCCCGCACAGACGAGGGAGGAAGCGAGATCACGCTCGACGAGCTGGAGTTCTAATCCCCGCCCCTCCAAGCCATGAGCCGTCCCCTATGTGTGGCAACGTTAGCCATGGCTGCCGGCATCTGCCTCGCACACTGGCACCTCCAGCCTGGGTCACCGCACGTTTTCGATGTGCGCATGCTCGGGATTGCGGGTGTGGCGTTTGTGTGCGTGGGTTTGTTATCGCTCTTCCTTTTCCGCCACCGCCACCGCAGCAGCCCTCTCAACGACGGTCTGTCGTGGTTGGCCCTCGTGGTGTTTTTCGGGTGTTTTGGTGTTGTGCGCTATGCCATCTACGCCTATGGCCACCATGTTGAGTGGCCAGATGGCGAGTGCATGGTCGAGGGCATTGTGGCGTCGCCGCCTACGGCGCGCGGCAACAGCGTGTCGTTCCGCCTATGCACCACGGAGCCGCGGCCGCACGTCGTCCTGCTCCACGCGTGGAGCCTTGGCGACAGCGTTGGCGCATGCCCGGCCTTGGGCGACTATGTGTCGGCGCGTGCTTGCGTGGGCCGCCCCCGCAACCGCGGCAACCCCGACGAGTTCGACTACGCCGGCTGGCTGTGGAGCCAGGGTGTGAGCGGCGTTGGCGACAGTGATGCGGGGTCGCTGTGCTGGCGCGGGCCAACGTCAGCTGAATGGTCGTCGCTGCCGTGGTTGATGCGTTTGCGTGTGCGCGCGTTGCAGTTGCGCGAGCGTCTGCTCCTTCGTCTGTGCGCCACGGGTCTCGATGGTCAGGCGCTGGCCGTTGTGTCGGCGCTGACGCTTGCCGACCGCTCTCATCTCACGTCGTCCACCCGCGACCTGTATGCCGACGCCGGTGCGAGCCACCTGCTTGCGCTGTCGGGGTTGCACCTGGGTGTGCTCGTCGGCGCGCTGCTCACCTTAATATATACGCGCCTGCGCTTCACACCACTGCGGCTGCCGCTGTGCGTGGTGGCCCTGAGTGTGGTATGGGGGTTCTCCTTCGTGGCCGGTTTGCCCACCTCGCTTGTGCGCGCGAGCCTCATGGCCACGCTTGCCGTCGTGGCGGTGATGTCCGACCGCTATGGTCATCCTCTGCAGCACCTTGTGCTGACGGTAACTGTGATGCTCGTTGCCGACCCCACATATCTTTTCGACGTTGGTGCGCAGCTGTCCGTGGCCTCGGTGGCAGGCATCATCCTCTTCTACGCCCCTGTTCAGCGCTGGGCCTCGCGCCGTTGGCGCTTCGCCATTGCCCGGTTGCGTCGCTACCGTGTGTATTGGCCTGTTCAGCTTTTCCATGTGTCGGTGGCGGCGCAGGTGCTCACCGTGCCACTCGTGGCCTGGCATTTCGGGCGCATCCCCCTCTACGGTTCGCTGACGAGCATCCTGCTTGTGCCACTGACCACGGTCATCATCCACATGTCGCTTGCGCTGCTGGCCGTGGGCGGAGGGCAGCCTTGGCTGTCGTCGGCGCTGGGCTGGGGTGTGGAGAAGCTTGTCGCGGTGCAAACGGCCGTGGTGGCAACCGCCGGCGGCCTGCCGGGTGCCGTGGTGCCCGACTTCTGGAGCGAGAAGGCCACGCCGCAGGTTGTGGTCTATAACAACCGTCGCTGCCCGGCCATGCACTTCATTGCCGGCCCCGACCGCAGCTGGCTGCTCATGCCCCACCCCGAGGCAGCGGCCGTCGGCCTGACGCATATCGCCAACACGTTCTGGCTGCGACGCCTGACCAAGCCGCCACAGACGGCCCACGCCGCGACGACGTTCGCCCTCGGCAACGTCAGTGCGGCCATGGTCTGCAAGCCCGTGGCCAGCCACCACGGCGCCCAACGCCAGGCTCCAGCCCCGGGCGATGCCACGCCACCCGTCAGCGCCCCCAAGGCCGTGAGCCTGCTGTGGCTGTGCGATGCGTTCCGCGGTCATCTGTCCGAGGTGCTGCACAACGTGCGCCCGCGCATGGTGGTGCTCGACCCCAGCCTGCCGGCCCGCCTGCGGCGCCGCCTGGCTGCCGAGGCATCCGCCGCAGGCCTGCGCGCCTACGACGTTGCCGAGCAGGGCGCGCTACGTCTGCGGCTACCATGAGGCGCCGCCGCCAGCACATGCCGGCATGCTTCCGTCAGCCCATCTTGAGGATGTCCATGAGCGGGTTGCGCGGTTTCTTGAAGAAGCGGTCCAGCTCCTTGATGAGCGCCGTGCGCGCGAACACCACCACCCTGTCGCCCACCTCAATCTGGGTGCGACCGTTGACAAGCATCCCCTCGCCATTCCTGACGATGCCACCTATGGCAATGCCCTTGGGCAGCCCGAGGCGCATGACGGGTTCCCGCGTGACGAGCGAATCGGCCACGGCCACGAACTCGGCCACGTCGGCATCGGCAATGGTGAGGCTCTTGACGCTTGCCACGTCGGCGTCGAGCATCATCTGGTAGATGTGGCTTGCGGCGATGGCTTTCTTGTTGATGATGGTGCCTATGTCGAGCTTCTCGGCCATGGTGATGTAGTCGGAGTTTTCCACCAGCGCCACCGTCTTGCGCACGCCCATGCGCTTTGCGGCGAGACATGCCAGGATGTTGGTCTCCGTCTCGGCCGTGAGCGCGCAGAAAGCCTGTGTCTGCCTTATGCCCTCCTCGAGCAGCAGCTGTGTGTCGCGTCCGTCGCCGTTGATGACCATGACGTCGTCGTTGTCCAGCAAGTCGGCAAGCTGGCGGCATCGCGTTGGGTCCTGCTCGATGAGCTTTGCCTCCATGAAGTCGGGCAGCAGGTGGCACGTCTGCACCGCTATGCGCCCGCCGCCCATGATCATGAGCTTGCGCACATCGGGGTACCCCTCCTTGCCCACAATCTGCCTTATGTGCGGCACGTATCGCTTTGTGGTCATGAAGTAGGCAATGTCGTTTTGCCGCAACTCGTCGAAACCGCCGGGGATGATGGTCTCGTCGTCGCGCTTGATGGCCACGATGTGGAACGGCGAGTCGGGCTTGCACAGGTCCTTGAGCTGCTTGCCGTAGAGCCCTGCGGCCTCCTCGCGCAGCTTGATGCCGAGGGTGATGAGTGCGCCGCCATGCACCTCCACCCACTGTCGCACCCACGAGCGCCTGACACCATCGACTATCTCGCGTGCGGCGAGCACCTCGGGGTAGATGAGCGAGCCTATGCCCATGCTGGTGAAGTAGGCGCTGTTGCGCGGCGCTGTGTATTCGCCATTGTCAATCCTCGCCACTGTCTTCTTGGCTCCGAGCTGGTGAGCGAGCATGCAGCACGTCATGTTCTTCGTCTCGGATGGGGTGACGGCGATGAAGAGGTCTGCCTGTGGCACTCCGGCTTCGCGCAAGCCGCTGATGCTTGTCGGCGAGACGTTGAGAGTCATCAGGTCCAGCCCCTCGCTGGCTGCCGAGAGCTTGTCGGCGCTCTCGTCCATGAGGATGATGTCCTGGTTGTCGCGGGTGAGCAGCGCTGCGAGATGGCTGCCTACGGCCCCCGCCCCTGCGATGATGATTTTCATGTGTTGTGTGCTCGCGTTGTAGGATGTAAGGAATCAGATGAGGCAGCGCTTGATGCCCTCGGCGTCGATGCCGCACAGCGCGTGCAGCTCGCCTACGCTGCCGTGCTCCACGAAGTGGTCGGGCAGCCCGAGGCGGACTACGCGGGTTGCGGCGCCGTGGTCGGCGAGCCACTCGAGCACAGCCGTGCCGAAGCCGCCTGTGCGCACGCCGTCCTCCACGGTGACGATGCGTCGGAATCCCGCCGCGGCAATCTCGGTGAGCAGGCGCTCGTCAAGCGGGCGCAGGAAGCGCATGTCGTAGTGCGCAATGGTCAGCCCGGGCTTATCGGCCTCGGCGCGGCGTATGGCCTCGGCGGCGACGGTGCCGATGGGTCCGAGTGTGAGCACGGCGATGTGGCTGCCGCTCTTGAGCTTGCGGCCGCGGCCGACGGGCACGGCCTGCATGGGGCATCGCCAGTCGGGGCATGAGCCCCGGCCGCGCGGATAGCGTATGACAAACGGCCCGGCGTCGGGCAGCTGTGCTGTGAACATGAGGTGGCGCAGCTCGTGCTCGTCCATGGGCGAGGCTATGACCAGCCCCGGTATGGGCCTCAGCGCTGCGAGGTCAAAGGCTCCGTGGTGGGTGGGTCCGTCCTCGCCGACGAGACCTGCGCGGTCGAGACATAGCACCACGTTGAGGTGTGCGATGCACACATCGTGTATGATGTTGTCGAAGGCGCGCTGGGCAAACGAGCTGTAGATGTTGCAGAAGGGCAGCAGCCCGTCCTTGGCCATGCCGGCGGAGAAGGTCACGGCGTGGCCCTCGGCGATGCCCACGTCGTAGGCGCGGTGGGGCATGGCCTCCATCATGATGTTCATGGAGCACCCCGTGGGCATGGCGGGCGTGATGCCCACGATGCGTGGGTTCTGGCGCGCCAGCTCGAGCAGGGTGTGGCCGAACACGTCCTGGAACTTTGGCGGCAGGCCGGTGTCGTCGGTCCGCAGCAGCTCGCCGGTGTGGGGGTCGAACTTGCCCGGGGCGTGCCACACGGCGCCCCCCTGTTCTGCAGGTTCAAAGCCCTTGCCCTTGATGGTGTGCACGTGCAGTAGCTTGGGTCCGCGCATGTCCTTGATAATGCGCAGCGTGCGCACGAGGTCCACCACGTCGTGGCCGTCGGCGGGTCCGAAGTAGCGTATGTTCATGCCCTCGAACATGTTCTGCTGGCGCGTGAGCACGCTCTTGAGGGAGTTGTTGAAGCGCAGTATGGCGCGCTTGCCCTCCTCGCCCATCCATCCCCACGAGAGGAGCTTGCGCGCAGCGCGGTCGCGCAAGCGGTTGTAGGTGGGGTTCATCTGCAGTTTGTGGAGCAGGTCCTTCATGCCGCCCACGCTGCGGTCGATGGACATGTTGTTGTCGTTGAGGATGATGAGCACATCGTTGGGGGTGTTGGCAGCGTTGTTGAGACCCTCGAAGGCCAGGCCACCGCTCATGGCGCCGTCGCCGATGACGGCCACCACATGGCGGTCGGCCTCGCCCTTGCTCTTTGCCGCCAGGGCCATGCCCAGAGCTGCCGAGATGCTGTTGCTGGCATGTCCGCACGTGAAGGCGTCGTAGTCGCTCTCCTCGGGCGATGGGAACGGCTTGATGCCCCCCAGGTGGCGGTTTGTGCGGAACTGCTCCCTGCGCCCTGTGAGTATCTTGTGGCCGTAGGCCTGATGCCCCACGTCCCAAAGTATGCGGTCGTAGGGCGTGTTGAACACATAGTGCAGTGCCACGGTGAGTTCCACCACACCGAGGCTCGAGGCAAAGTGTCCGGGGTTGTCGGACAGCTCGGCAATGATGTCGCGGCGCAGCTCGTCGCAGAGCGTTGGCAGGCTCTCGAGCGGCATCTTCCGCAGGTCGTCGGGAGAGCCGACAGTTGTCAGCAGCGGGAAGTCAGTAAGTGATGTTTCGCTCATGTTGGAAGGTTTCGGGTGCAAAGGTAGTTATTTTCGGCCGTAATGATGAACGTTTGGCGACTAAAGTTGCTTGCCCGTGGCGAAAAAAGGCACAAAATGCGGCCTCGGAGCCAAAAAGGCGGGGCAATGGGGCGTAAACTCACATCTTTTGCCTATCTTTGCGGCCATGAAACTCCAGACACAAGTCGAGATACCCCAGCCACTGCGGCGCATAGGCCTACACAGCCGCGTGGCATTCATCGGGTCGTGCTTCGCACAGAACATAGGCCTACGCATGCGCCAGAGCGGGATCCCCGCCCTCGTCAACCCCTTCGGCGTGCTCTACAACCCCGTGTCCATACTCCAGGTCATGGCGCAAAACCCCACGTTGCCGTCGCTCTACTTCGAGGACGGCAGCGGCACGTGGCACTGCTGGCTCGCCGACAGCCACTTCAACGCCTCGACGCTCGAGGCGTGCCAGGCCGCCATCCTCGCCGCCCGCGGGCGCCTGTTCTCGTGGCAGCCCGACACGCTGGTGTGCACGCTCGGCACCACGCGCCACTACCGTCTGCGCTCCGGCGCCCTCGTCGTGGGCAACTGCCACAAGCAGCCCGGCACGCTCTTCGACGAGGTCGATGCCTCGCTGGCGGAGACGGCGACCACGCTCGACGCCATCTGCCAGCTCTTCCCCGAGGCACAGGTGGTGTTCACCGTGTCGCCCTACCGCTATGCCAAGTACGGTTTCCACGCGAGCCAGCTGGCCAAGGCCCGGCTGCTGCTGGCCGTGGAGCAGGTGCGGCGCCAGCGCCCGGAGCAGGTGACCTACTTCCCTGCCTACGAGCTTGTGCTCGACGAGCTTCGCGACTACCGCTTCTACGACGCCGACATGCTCCACCCCTCGCCCGTGGCCCTCGACTACGTGTGGGAGCGCTTCGTGGCGCAGTGGTTCGACGACGAGGCGCGCCGCTACTTCATCGACTTCGAACCCATACGCAAGGCGCTGCAACACAGGCCCTCCGACCCCGACTCGGCCCAGGCTCAGGCCCTGTACGAGGCCACGCAGCAGCGTCTGCGCGACCTCATGGCAAAATACAACATCGAACTATGACCTACCCCATTTCCGAAATAGCCACCTTCATCGGCGCGCAGCGCATCGGCACCGCTGCGACGCTTATCGACTGGCTGCTCACCGACAGCCGCTCGCTCGTGTTCCCCGAGGAGTCGCTCTTCTTCGCCATACGCACGCAGAAGAACGACGGCCACCGCTATGTGGAGGAACTCTACCAGCGCGGCGTGAGGGCTTTCGTCGTGGCCGCAGCGCCCGAGCACCCCCACCCCGACGCCAACTATCTCGTCGTCACCTCACCACTGCGGGCGCTGCAGCGCCTGGCCGAGCGCCACCGCGAGCGCTTCGGCAGCCTGGAGGTGGTGGGCATCACGGGCAGCAACGGCAAGACCATCGTCAAGGAATGGCTCTACCAGCTGCTCGCGCCCGAGCGCAACATAACGCGCTCGCCGCGCTCGTGGAACTCGCAGATCGGCGTGCCGCTCTCCGTGTGGCGCCTGTCCGAGGCCACGCAGCTCGGCATCTTCGAGGCCGGCATCAGCGAGCCGGGCGAGATGTCGGCCCTCGAGGCCATCATCCAGCCCACGATAGGCGTGCTCACCCACATGGGGCCGGCCCACGACGAGAACTTCGGCTCGCGGCGCGAGAAGTGCATGGAGAAGCTGCGGCTGTTCCGCCACGCGCGGGCCCTCGTCTATGACAGCTCCGACGCCGCCCTCGCCGAGTGCATACAGGCCAGCGGCTTTGCCGGCGAACTCATCGACAGCCGACCCTACCACGCGTGGACACAGCCCGACACCTCCGGCCCACACCCGCAAGCCTACGCCGGCTCCCACACCGAGAACATAGCCACGTGCGTGGCCGTGGCCCTATACCTGGGCCTCGACGAGGCCACACTGCGCCAGCGCATCGCGCACCTCGAACCCGTGGCCATGCGCCTCGAGGTGAAGGAGGGCCTGCGCGGCTGCACCCTCATCACCGACACGTGCAACAGCGACCTCGACTCCTTGGAGACGGCGCTCGACTTCATGCGGCGGCGCCAGGACAGCACCCGCCGACGCCACACGCTCATCCTCTCCGACATCAAGCAGACCGGCCTCACGCTGACGCAGCTCTACACGCGCGTGGCAACCCTCGTGGCGTCGTACAGCGTGGATGAGTTTGTGGGCATCGGACCCGAGGTGTGTGCCGGCATGGCCAACGTCAGGCAGCGCCCCGAGGCCACTGCCTTCCACCTCTTCACCACCGTCGATGCCTTCCTGGCATCGACGCTGTGCGCCACCATGGAGGAGCGCGTGGTGCTCGTCAAGGGGGCGCGCGCGGCCCACTTCGAGCGCATCGTGGGCGCCCTGGAGCAGCGCCAGCACCAGACCACCCTCGAGGTGAACCTCTCGGCCCTGGTCGAGAACCTGAACCACTACCGCAGCTTCATGCAACCGCAGACCAAGATGGTGTGCATGGTCAAGGCATCGGCCTACGGCGCCGGCGCCGTGGAGGTGGCGCGCACGCTGCAGCAGCAGCGCGTCGATTACCTGGCCGTGGCCGTGGCCGACGAGGGCGTGGAGCTGCGCCGCGCCGGCATCACCGCCAACATCATGGTGATGAACCCCGAGATGGGCACCTTCCCCACGCTCTTCAACTACAACCTGGAGCCGGAGGTGTATAGCTTCGCGCTGCTCGACGCCCTCATCCACGACGCACGCCGCGAGGGCGTCACCAATTTCCCCATACACCTCAAGCTCGACACCGGCATGCACCGCCTGGGCTTCCACCCCGAGCGCGACGTGCAGCCGCTCATAGCGCGTCTGCAGGCGCAGAAGGCGCTGCTGCCGCGCTCGGTGTTCACACA
This sequence comes from Bacteroidaceae bacterium, assembly GCA_017445145.1. Classification (GTDB taxonomy): domain Bacteria; phylum Bacteroidota; class Bacteroidia; order Bacteroidales; family Bacteroidaceae; genus Physcousia. The sequence continues at coordinate 19,581 of JAFSVI010000100.1, forward strand.
CTTTGTGGGCAGCGACAGCCCCGACTTCGACGCCTTCACCCTCAGCCAGTGGCAGCGCTTCAGCCGGGCTGCCGACCAGCTCCAGGCGGCATTCCCCTACCACATCCTGCGCCACATCTGCAACACGGCGGCCATACCGCGCTTCCCCGACCGCCACGCCGACATGGTGCGCCTGGGGCTCGGCCTCTACGGCATTGCCCCCACACCCGACATGCAGCCACACCTCACACCCGTCTCCACGCTCAAGACCACCATACTGCAAATCCACGACGTGCCGGCCGGCGAGACAGTGGGCTACAGCCGCCGCGAGCTCCTCACGCGCGACAGCCGCATCGCCGCGCTGCCCATAGGCTATGCCGACGGCCTCAACCGCCACCTCGGATGCCGCCGCGGCCACTGTCTCGTGGGCGGGCGTCCGGCGCCATACGTGGGCAACATCTGCATGGATGTGGCCATGATCGACGTCACCGACATACCATGCCGCGAGGGCGACACGGCCATCGTCTTCGGGCCGCAGCTGCCGCCAACAGACCTCGCCGAAGCCATAGGCACCATCCCCTACGAGATACTGACCGCCGTGGCGCCGCGCGTCAGGCGCCACTACTACGTGGATTAGCACCCACCACGCCACGGCGGCAAGCTACCGGCCACGAAAGCCTGCGCGGCGCGGTCACGACAGCGTGACCTCGCCGCGCAGGCTTTCGCACATCAGGCGCCGCACGCGCTCCGGCTCACCGGGGTAGCGCCCCAGCAGGTACATGAGCTTGGTGACGGCGGCCTCCACCGTCTGGTCGTAGCCGCTGACGACGCCCGCCTCGCGCAGGTGCACACCCGCGTCATAGCGCCCCATCTCCACGGCACCCTGCATGCACTGGCTGATGTTGACAATCACGGTGCCGCCACGCGCACACTCCTCCAGCGCACCGAGCAGCCACGGGCTCTGCGGCGCGTTGCCGCAACCAAAGGTGCGCATGACGATGGCCCCCACATGGGGTGTGAGCATGATGTGGCGGATGACGTCCTCACGTATGCCCGGGAAGAGCGAGAAGATGATTACGTTGTTGTCCAGGCGGAAGTGGGGCGTCATGGGCTGCGCGAAGTCGGGCGTGAGTATGCGGTGGCGGTGGTACGTGATGTTGATGCCCGCATCGACGAGGTGCGGGTAGTTGAACGACTCGAAGGCATTGAACTCCTCGGCGCTCTGCTTCGTCGTGCGGTTGCCGCGAAGCAGGTGGCCACCAAAGCAGATGCCCACCTCGGGCACCAGGGCATGGCCCGCCGCGTCGCGAGCCGAGGCTATCTCCACGGCGGTGATGAGGTTCTCCTTGCCGTCGGTGCGCAGCTGGCCTATGGGCAGTTGCGAACCGGTGAGCACCACGGGCTTGGTCAAGTTGCCAAGCATGAACGACAGAGCCGATGCCGTGTAGGCCATCGTGTCGGTGCCGTGGAGCACCACGAAACCGTCGTAGGCATCGTAGTTGTCGGCTATGCAACGGCAGATGTCGGTCCACATCGCCGGCGTCATGTTGCTGGAGTCGATGGGAGGATGAAACTGGTGGGTGGCGATGTGCGTGTCGAGCTGCTGCAGCTCCGGCACGCGCGAGAGCAGAAGCTCGAAGTCGAACGGCTCCAAGGCGCCGGACCGCGCGTTGCGGTGCATGCCTATGGTGCCGCCAGTGTATATGATGAGGATTCGGCTACGCATATATGTAGATGGGCAAAGTTAATTCACAATTCGTGGCGCAAAGATAACCACAATAAGCGTTTCCAGCAAATTATGGGCCACAAAAGTGGCGATGCATGGGCCACTATGCGCCAGACCAACGCCCGCGCCAGGTGTCTGCGCCGGGGCATGTGGCGTTACTCGCCGCGGAAAGTATCGTAACACGCCGCGGAAAATTGGGTTACTCGCCGCGGCATGTGGCACATGCTGCCACGGCGCGGATAAGCGGCCCGCTCGGCAGGTGTGTCGGGCTTCGGCGGCGTGCGCAATGTCAAGCAATGAGCCGGAAAAGCATCTTTTGCCCAGCGAGCCGCACGATTTGCACATATTTTCCGTATATTTGCACCCGGAAAACATCTCAAACCTGTAATCTCGTCTATTGCCGTGCGGCTGACATCGTCACAGAAATGGGGCCACACTGTGGCCATCGGCGTGGTGCTCACTTGGGGCGTCACCTTCATCAACACCAAGGTGCTGCTCACCAGCGGCATGACGCCGGTGGAAATCTTCATCGTGCGCTTTGCCATGGCCTACGCATGCATCTGGCCCTTCAGCGAGCGACGCCTCTGGTGCCACACGTGGCGCGACGAGGCCGTCATGCTGCTGCTGGGGCTTACGGGCGGGAGCCTGTACTTTGCCGCCGAGAATGAGGCGCTGCGCTGGACCATGGCCAACAACGTGTCGTTTCTCGTGAGCACGGCGCCACTGCTCACCATGCTGCTGGCGCTGCTCTTCTTCCGCGAGATGCGCGTCACGCCGCGCCTCGTCGCCGGCTCGCTGCTGGCATTCGCCGGCATGGCGGCTATCATCTACAACGGGCATTTCGTGCTCCATGTGAGCCCACGCGGCGACCTCCTGGCCATAGCGGCGGCGCTGGCATGGGCTCTGTACAGCCTTCTCATACGCCGCGTGGCGCGCCGCTACACGGCGGTGTTCATCACCCGCAAGGTGTTTGCCTACGGGGTGCTCACCGCGCTGCCGCTCCTGGCATGGCACCCGTGGCAGTTTCCGCCATCGGCGTTCATGCGCCTGCCCGTGTGTGCCAACCTGCTCTTCCTCGGCGTCGTAGCTTCCTTCCTGTGCTTCATGCTGTGGAGCTGGGCCGTGAAGCAGGTGGGGGCGCTGCGCACCAACAACTACATCTACCTCAACCCCATTGCCACACTCGCTGCCAGCGCCATCGTCCTCCACGAACCCGTGACCCCGGTGGCTCTGGCCGGGCTGGCCATGATCATCGCGGGCCTGTATGTGGCACAGCGATGAGCACACGCCCGGCGGCCACCCACGGCACCACAGAGCGCCGCTGCCGCTGTGATGCCATCAGTCCATTTTCCCCCTCGCAAACAAACTTTTCGGCGATTTCCTTGGCCGTCACGCATATATTGCATACTTTTGCCCGCACACACCATGACACACAACGCACTATGACAACAAAACTCTTCATCACAGCACTCTCGCTCATGGCACTCACACTCACTACCACCGCACAGCAACAGCGCAACAGCCGCGACAGCGCAGCGCCAACAACAGCGGCGCTGCCCGACACCGCCGGCAACCACGTCAACGCCCACGGCGGATGCATCATCAAGCGCGACGGCACCTGGTACTGGTATGGCGAGGCGAGGCCCGACCGCGGCTTCACCTCGCTGGGCGTCAGCCTCTACACGTCCGAGGAGCCTAAGCCGGAGCCCAGGATGCCGGGCATGCTCGACGGACCGGGGATGAGACACCGCACATCCTTCGTCGAGGGGCGGCGCTGGGTGCCACGCGGACTGGTGCTCGCCGTGACAGACTCCGCAGGTTCGCCCATAGAGCGCGGATGTATAATAGAACGTCCCAAGGTGCTCTACAACCGCAAGACACAAACCTATGTCATGCTCTTCCACCTCGAGCTGAAGGGGCGGGGCTACGAGGCGGCTCAGGTGGGCTTTGCCACGAGCAAGACGCCCGAAGGTCCATTCATCTTCCACCACGCCCAACGCCCCAACGCCGGACGCTGGCCTGCCGACTGGAGCCAAACCGACATTGAGCGCGCACGCTCACTGCGCCCGGAGGACTACACCACGTGGTGGACCGACGGCTGGCGCGCCGCCGTGCGCGACGGCCTCTTCGTGGCGCGCGACTTGGAGTCGGGGCAGATGAGCCGCGACATGACGGTGTTCAACGACGGCCGCCGATGGTGGCACATCTACTCCTCCGAGGAGAACATGACGTTGCAAGCCGCCGAACTCACCACCGACTGTCTGGGCTACACCGGCCGCTACTACCGCATAGCGCCAGGCGGACAGAACGAGGCTCCGGCGCTCTTCAGCATGCACAACCGCATCTGGATGATCTGCAGCGGTTGCACGGGATGGGAACCCAACGAGGCGCGCATGTTCTCGGCCGACAGCATTGCCGGGGAGTGGACGCAACACCGCTCGCCCATGCGCGGCGACAACGAGGAAAAGACCTTCGGGGCGCAGGGGGCTTGGGTTGTCGATGACGGCAAACAGCTCTTCTTCCTCGCCGACCGCTGGCACCCACGCTCGCTCAGCCAGAGCCGATACATCAGCCCGGAGATACGGCCGTGGGACGAGAACATACCCACCATCTTGCACTTCGACCCCAGGCAGTAGGGGACGCAACGGCGCGCGGCGCAACAGACAGCGTGCAAGCCCCTGGGCCGGCACATCATCGGCCCGAGGCCCACAGCCCAGCGCACACTAAGCACCCGTGATTACCGTGCCGCCGGCAAGGGCCGTGTGGGCGGTGATGCGCACCTGCGCCACGCCGGCGCGTATGGCTGCAAATGCATTCTCCAATTTTGGCACCATGCCGCCACTGACGGTGCCGTCGGCCACAAGCTGGCGGAAGAGCGAGGGGGTGATGTGGGGCAGCAGCGACGTGGCGTCGGCCGGGTCGCGCATAACACCCGGCAGCTCAAAACAATACGTGAGGCTCACGGCCGACGCGCCAGATGCTGCGTCAACGGCGGCCGGGGCGGAAGCAACGGCGGCCGGGGCGGATGCAGCAACGGCCTGAGCCAGCGCCGTGGCCACGGTCTGCGCCATGGTGTCGGCGTTGATGTTTAGCAGATGGCCAGCGCCGTCGTGCGTCAGGGGGGCGATGACGGGCACGCACCCGGCGGCGAGAAGGCGGCACAGGGCGGCGCCGTCGGCGCTATCCACGTCGCCCACGTAGCCGAAGTCAATGCCCTCGGGCGTCACGGGGCGACGGTGAGCACGCACCAGGTTCATGTCGGCACCGCAAAGACCCACGGCATTCACGCCGCGGGCCTGCAGCTCGGCCACGATGCCTTTGTTCACCAACCCCGCATAGACCATGGTCACCACACGCAGCATAGACGCGTCGGTGATGCGGCGGCCACCTACCATCTGGCTCTCTATGCCCAGCTGAGAGGCCAGCGACGTGGCTGTGCGCCCGCCGCCGTGGACAAGGACCTTCGGACCCTCGACCTGCACAAACTCGTCGAGCAGCTCGCCGAGCGTAGCGGGATTCTCCACGATGGCCCCGCCTACCTTTATAACTGTGATGTTCATTGTTGGAAATAATTGGCTTACGTTCTTAAGAAAATGCTTACTACACCGCCAGGAGCCGACGCCCTACGCTGTGCATGGCCTCGCGGATCTGAGCCATACGCTCCTCGCCGGGACGCTTGATGCCATAGATATACTTGTCGAGCAAGCTCGGCTGTATGCCGAGAAGCTTGGCCATCTCTGCCACACTGAGCTGGGGTACTTGGCGGAAGAGTCGGCCCACCTCATTGTCGGGATTAGGCTCGGATGTCTCGTAGAAGCTGCTGATGTGTATGTCCTCGTCCAGGGCTTCCCAGCGAATGTCGTCGCCAAAACGGCCTATGACGTTAGCATTGCGTTCGGCGGGCGAGGCATACTTCAGCCGAGGGAAAGCTTCCATTGGCCGAGTGAGCTGCCGCCTCTGGCTCGTCTCGATGAAAATGCGGTGGTCATCGCACCACACTCTGCTAATGGTCTCCATTGCTGTCAGTCTTTTTGAAATTGATGAATACGCCACGCAAACGCCTCTGTCTTATTGTACCGTTATACATATTCGCCCGCACAGCCTACATATCCTCCAGAGACAGCGAGCCGAGGTGGATGGTCAGCTTCCGCAGTTCCGGCGTCTGACTCAGCATATTCTCCACCTTCTCACGAAATTCCTTCTCATTGTATCTGTAGCCCTGCTTTTTCAACTCGTATATCCATGCTTCCTTGGCAACAGGGTCAACGACTATCAGGTCTATCTCATTGTCGCCTCGTCGGTCCCACCATTTGCCTACAATATAGCGGCCTTGCTCCTGAAACTTCGTCAAGAAGTAGCGCTCCATCATAAAGCCCGACACGCTGCTATAGTCCCGACGGATGATGCCGTCAAGAGCCTTCAGCGCCTTGTTCTCCAACAGTGCCTGGTACTTGTAGAAGAAGCGGAACCAGAAGGTCAGGAAACAGTCGTTGAGCGTGTATCTCACCTTCTTGCTATTCTCCTTGGCATAAATGGGCAGCGACTTGGTGATGACCTTGTAGTAGTCTTCCAACTTAACCATATACGGGCCGATGTTGTGATTGCCAAGCTCGTTCTCAATCTCACCACGTGTCTTCAGTCCACTGGCTATGCATGCCAGGATGGAGAAGTAGGTGACGTAGTCTGTGCCAAACTCCTCAATGAGTATGTTCTTTCCCTCGTTGATAAACGGCGAGTTCTCTTCTGTCATTACGCCCAACATATCGTCACGGCGGGTCTTGCCCCTGTCGAGCATCAACGACACATACCATGGAACACCACCCGTGATGCTGTAGAGAGTTAGCAAGTCCTCGGGGGTGTAGCTGGGGTTGAAGTCGGCGAGAATGCGCTTGAGCACGTCGGTCGTGAACGGTTGAAGAGTCATACTTTCGTTGGCGCGGCCAAAGAGCGGTTCTCCGTAGTCCTCAAAGATTTTCTTCATCAGCGTGAACACAGACCCACTGATGACGAGGTTCAGGCGGCTCTTGCCCTTATGCAGGTCCCAGTCGCGCTGGATGTCGCTGAAGATGGCGGGATTCACCTTAAGGAAATTCTGGAACTCATCGATGACGAGTGTGAATGGACTACTCTCTGACAGCTGAAGCACGAAGCGGAACACCTCGGAAAAGGAGGCCGGTGTGCCGAGTACCGGAACATGCAACTTCTCGCGTATCTCGCGCACATAGTCCTGGCAGAGCAGTGGCTCGGCCTTCTTTCCCACGAAGAAATACAGCACCGTGTCATCGCCGCAGCGCAACGAAAGCTCTGTCTTTCCGATGCGTCGGCGACCCATGAGCACGGTCATGCGTGCCTCGCGTCGGCTCTGCTGAAGCACATCTCGCAGCATCTGCTGCTCGCTCTCCCTGTCATAAAACTTCATGGGCTACAGAATAGTATTGGCCATTACCGTAATGGCTATTACGTTTGCAAAGGTACGAAAATCTGCCCTTCCGCCAAACAAAATCGGTGAAAACTTCCGCTTTCGATGCTATTTTGTGCACTTCGCCCTGCCCATGACCCGGTTTCTACACAACGGCATCCGACAAAGCGGGCGCCCCCATCCCTACGGATAAGGTCGCCCACTGTCTATGTAATCAATAACATCGAGGGGGCAGTCCCAGATGTTTTCTCAGCTGTCGCCCTCGACGAGGACATCTACTCCAGGTAGGTGTAGCCGTAGAGGCCTGCGCGGTAGTTGGAGATGAACTCCTTGCCCTCGCTCTCGGTGATCTTGCCGTCCTGCACGGCGCGGCTGACCCATATCTCCAGGCGTCGGACGAGGCGTTTGGGGTCGTACTGCACGTACTCGAGCACGTCGGCCACAGTCTCGCCGTCGATGACCTGCTCGATGTCGTAGCCCTCGCGGTTGACGGTGATGTGTACGGCATTGGTGTCGCCGAAGAGGTTGTGCATGTTGCCCAGGATTTCCTGATATGCCCCCACGAGGAAGACGCCGATGTAGTAGTGCTCGTCGGCCTTGACGGGATGCAGGGGGATGTAGTTGGTCTGGTGGCCGCCGTTGACGTAGGTGGTGATCTTGCCGTCGCTGTCGCAGGTGATGTCCTGCAGCGTGGCCGAGCGTGTGGGCTGCTCGGTGAGTCGCGCTATGGGCATGATGGGGAAGAGCTGGTCCAGCGCCCACGAGTCGGGCATGGACTGGAAGAGCGAGAAGTTGCAGAAGTACTTGTCGGCCATCTGCTTGTCGAGGGCGCGCAGCTCGTCGGGAACGTGTTTCTGGTGGTGGGCCAGCTCGGCCACCTCGTGGGAGATGGCCCAGTAGAGCGACTCGATCTGTGCGCGCGTCTTGAGGTCGATGATGCCGTGGCGGAACAGGTCGAGGGCTTCCTCGCGGATGTCCTCGGCGTCGTGCCAGTCCTCGAGCAGCGAGCGTGCCGAGAGCTTGTCCCATATCTCCGTGAGGTCGTGGACAAGCTTGTGGTCGCCCTCGGCGGGTTGGAAGTCCTCGGGCATCTGCGGGGCGGTGACACTCTCGAGCACATCAACGATGAGCACGCTGTGGTGGGCCGTGAGCGAGCGCCCGCCCTCGGTGATGATGTTGGGATGTGGTATGCCGTTCTGGTTGGCAGCCTCAACGAGGGTCCACACGCAGTCGTTGACATACTCCTGGATGCTGTAGTTGACGCTGGACTCGGAGTTGCTCGAGCGGGTGCCGTCGTAATCCACGCCGAGGCCGCCGCCGCAGTCGATGAACTCGATGCCGAAGCCCATGGCATGAAGCTGCACGTAGAACTGTGCGGCCTCGCGCAGGGCGGTGGAGATGCGGCGTATCTTGGTGATCTGCGAGCCGATGTGGAAGTGGAGCAGCTTGAGGCAGTCGCGAAGCCCCATCTCGTCGAGAAGCTGCAGCGCCATGAGCAGCTCGGAGCTGTTGAGGCCGAACTTAGAGGCGTCGCCGCCGCTTTCCACCCACTTGCCGCTGCCGCCGGCGGCGAGCTTGATGCGTATGCCCAGATTGGGGCGCACGCCAAGGCGCTGGGCCGTGTCGGCAATGATGCGCAGCTCGGGCAGCTTCTCGATGACGAGGAACACGCGCTTGCCCATCTTCTGCGCCAGCAGGGCCAACTCGATGAAGTTTTGGTCCTTGTGGCCATTGCAGATGATGAGTGAGTCGCTGTCCATGTTGGTGGCCAACACGGCGTGGAGCTCGGGCTTGGAGCCGGCCTCGAGGCCGAGGTTATAGCGCTTGCCGTGGCTGATGATTTCCTCCACGACGGGTCGCATCTGGTTGACCTTCACTGGGAAGATGATGAAGTGCTCGGCCTGGTAGCTGTACTCCTTGGCAGCACGGCGGAAGCACTCGTCGGTTTTCTCGATGCGGTTGTCGAGGATGTCGGGGAAGCGAAGGAGCATGGGTGCCGTGACGTGGCGTTTTGCCAGCTCGTCCACGACGTCCTGCAGATCGACCTGCACGCCATTCTTCTTGGGCGTGACATAGACGTGGCCCTTCTCATTGATACCAAAGTAGTTGACTCCCCACCCTTTGACATTGTAGAGTTCTTCGGAGTCTTCGATGCGCCATTTCTTCATAACAAAAGGGGAATCGGAGTATTCAGAGTATTCGGAGTAATCAGTGTATTCGGAGCATTAGGGGCGAAAGCCACCTACAACCCCAGCAGCTCGCGCAGCCGTGCCACGCTCTTATCGACCTCCTTGAGGCTGTCGAGCAGGGTGATGTCGAAGATGTGCTTGGCACGCGAATAGAAGGGTTCGCGCTCGGCGAGCGATGTGCGGACGTAGGCATCAAGCTCCTCGGGCGTCTTGCCCTGAAGAAGTGGGCGCACACCCTTGCCCATGCGCAGATGCTGGGCGAGCACCTCGGCCGACGCCTTGAGATACACGGTCTCGGCGAGGGTGTTCATATAGTCCATGTTGTCGAAGAAGCAGGGCGTGCCGCCGCCACAGCTCACCACGACGTCCTCAAACTCAGCCACCTCATGGAGCATGCGCCGCTCCAAGTCGCGGAAGCCCTCCTCGCCGCGCTCGGCGAAGATCTCGGACACGGAGCGGCGGTAGCGCATGGTGATGTACCAGTCGAGGTCGTAGAATGCCAGCCCGAGCGCTGCCGCCAGGGGTTTGCCAATGGTGGTCTTTCCGGCTCCCATGTAGCCGAGTAGGATGATGCGTGTCACGGGGTTGTCGTTATTTCTTGCGCGCGAAGCGACGTGTGGTGGTCTTGGGGCGGTCGGCTTGCTCGCGGATGATGTCCATGCATTCCTCGTAGGTCAGCGAGGCAGCCTGCTCGTGCATGGCCTTGGCGATGCGGTAGTTCTCGCCCTTGTATGTGATGTATGGTCCGTAGCGGCCGGCAATGACCTCGAGGTCGGGGTCCTCGTCGAAGAGGCGCAGGTGGCGTCGCTGCTCGCTCTGGCGTTTCTCCTCGATGAGCTGTATGGCTTCCGGCAGTGTGATGCTGAGGGGGTCGGCTCCCTTGGGCAGTGAGATGTACTTGTCGTCGTGGTGGACGTAGGGGCCGAAGCGCCCGGTGCCGATGGAGACGTCTTTCTCCTCGAAGGTGCCGAGGGTGCGCGGCAGGCGGAAGAGTTCGAGGGCCTCGTCCAGGGTAATGCTCTCCAGGCTCTGCCCCTTCAGCAGCTGTGCAAAGCGCGGCTTTGTGGGTTCGTCGGCGGTGCCTATCTGCGCCACAGGGCCGAAGCGCCCTATCTTCACGCTCACCTGCCGGCCGGAGGCGGGGTCGGTGCCGAGCACGCGCTCGCCGGCGCGGTGGTCGGAGCGGGTGTTGATGCTCTCGTCGATGAAGGGTTCGAGTTCCGTCCAGAAGCGCCGCATCATGGCGTGCCATTCCTCATGGCCCTCGGCGATGCTGTCGAAGTCCTTCTCCACGGCGGCCGTGAAGTTGTAGTCCATGATGGAGGGGAAGTTGGCAACGAGGAAATCGGTGGTGACGATGCCCGTGTCGGTGGGCAGGAGACGTCCGCGCTCGGCGCCGATGACCACGTTCTTCTGCTCATGGGTCATGGTGCCGTCGGACTTGAGCGTGATGATGTCGGAGGTGTGCTCGTCGCCGGGCTTGTCGCCGCGCTCCACGTATTCGCGTTGCTGGATAGTGGAGATGGTGGGAGCGTAGGTCGAGGGGCGGCCTATGCCGAGTTCCTCGAGCTTGCGCACCAGGCTGGCCTCGTTGTAGCGCGCCGGACGCTGCGACCAGCGCTGTGTGGCCTGCACCTCCACGCGCGTAAGCTCCTGCCCGAGCGTGAGCGGCGGCAGTATGGCGGCGTCGTCGGCAGCATCGTCGTCGGCCGTCTCGGTTGTCTCGCGATAGACACGCAGGAAACCGTCGAAGCGCAGCACCTCGCCCGTGGCCACGAACTGCTCCGTGCGGCCCTCGATGGAGATGGTGGCCGTGGTCTTCTCGAGCTCGGCATCGGCCATCTGGCTGGCGATGGTGCGTTTCCAGATGAGGTCGTAGAGACGCCGCTCGCCGGGGGTGGCGTCGGTGAGTTCGGTGCGGTCGATGTAAGTTGGGCGTATGGCCTCGTGGGCCTCCTGGGCGCCCTTGGTGGAGGTGTGGTACTGGCGTATCTTCACATACTGTTCACCCATGAGGTCGGTGATGGTGGTGCGGCTGGCGCCGAGAGCGAGCTGCGAGAGGTTGACGCTGTCGGTACGCATGTACGTGATGAGTCCGTTCTCATAGAGGCGCTGGGCCAGGAGCATGGTCTGTGCCACGGGGAAGCCGAGCTTGTGGGCTGCCTCCTGCTGGAGGGTGGAGGTGGTGAAGGGTGGTGCCGGTGTGCGGCGTATGGGGCGTGTCTGGATGTCGTCGATGCGCATGCGTGCGTCCTTGATGGCGTGGAGGAAGGCTTCCACGTCCTCGCTCTTGCGGAAGCGGTGGTTGAGTTCGGCGCGCAGGTCGGTGCCGTCGGGCAGACGCAGTATGGCCGATATGCGGTAGGCGGCCTCGCTCTGGAAGGCTTGCACCTCGCGCTCGCGCTCGACGATGAGGCGCACGGCCACGCTCTGCACGCGCCCGGCGCTGAGGTTGGGCTTGACCTTGCGCCACAGCACCGGCGAGAGCTTGAAGCCCACGATGCGGTCGAGCACGCGCCGTGCCTGCTGTGCGTTCACCAGGTCCATGTCCACGGTGCGCGGTTCTTCTATGGCCCGCAGGATGGCGGGTTTGGTGATTTCATGGAACACGATGCGGCGTGTGGTGGCGGGCTTGAGGTGGAGCACCTCCTGCAGATGCCAGGAGATGGCCTCTCCTTCGCGGTCCTCATCGGATGCGAGCCATACCACATCGGCTTGGCGTGCGCTTTGCTTGAGCTGGCTCACGATGTGTGTTTTGTCGGCCGGCACTTCATACTGCGGCTCCATGCTGTCCATGTCTATGCTGAAGCTCTTCTTCTTCAGGTCGCGGATGTGGCCGTAGGAGGACATGACTTTGTAGTCCTTGCCAAGGAACTTCTCTATTGTCTTTGCCTTGGCGGGACTCTCGACGATGACGAGATTTTGTGACATATATGTGTTTGCCTTTGGGAATTTGGCCGCAAAACTACAACAAAATTCGGTAACTACACCTTATTATATGGGGAAAAATGTGTTTTCAAGCCTAAAAAGAGGCTTCATAGGCCCCAAGGAGGCCGCCTCACGCCCCCAAGGGAACAAAAAACGCCCGCATCATCGGTATGAGGATGCGGGCGTGGTGTGGGTGTGTGTGGCCGCCGTCGGGCGGGAGGCATCAGTCCATGTCGTAGTCGAGTATGGCCTTGCGGTTGGAGAGCACGCGGTCGTAGTCCTCCTTGGAACCCACGACGATGCGGTCGAACTCGCGGAGGCCTGTGCCGGCGGGTATGAGGTGGCCGCAGATGACGTTCTCCTTCATGCCCTCGAGGCTGTCGCTCTTGCCGTTGATGGCGGCTTCGTTGAGCACCTTGGTTGTTTCCTGGAAGGATGCTGCGGACATGAACGAGGTGGTCTGCAGCGCGGCACGCGTGATGCCTTGCAGGATCTGGGTGGAGGTTGCCGGCACGGCATCGCGCACCTGCACGGGGCGCAGGTCGCGGCGCTTGAGCATGGAGTTCTCGTCGCGCAGCTTGCGTGCGGTGACAATCATGCCCGGCAGCATGTCCTCGCTGTCGCCGCCGTCGGTGACGACTTTCTTGCCCCAGATGCGGTCGTTCTCCTCAGCAAACTCCTGCTTATCGACAATCTGCTGCTCAAGGAAGCGTGTGTCGCCAGGCTCGTTGATCTGCACCTTGCGCATCATCTGGCGGACGATGACCTCGAAGTGCTTGTCGTTGATGGTCACACCCTGCAGACGATAGACGTCCTGAATCTCGTTGACGATGTACTCCTGCACGGCCGTCGGGCCCTTGATGGCAAGGATGTCGGCCGGGGTGATGGCGCCGTCGGAGAGTGGCGTGCCGGCACGCACATAGTCGTTTTCCTGCACGAGGATCTGCTTCGAGAGCGGCACGAGGTAGCGGCGCTCGTCGCCGACCTTGGAGGTGACGATGATCTCGCGGTTGCCGCGCTTGAGCTTGCCCATGGTGACCTCGCCGTCGATCTCGCTGACCACGGCGGGGTTGCTCGGGTTGCGGGCCTCGAAAAGCTCGGTGACGCGTGGCAGACCGCCGGTGATGTCGCCAGCCTTGCCCACGGCGCGCGGTATCTTCACGAGCACGTCGCCGGCCTTCACCGTCTGTTTGTCCTCGACGGAGATGTGGCCGCCGATGGGGAAGTTGTAGGTGCGAAGGAGTTCTCCGTTGCCGTCGATGATATGTGCCTGCGGAATCTTGGTCTTGTCCTTGGACTCGATGACGATGAGTTCGCGCAGACCTGTGGTCTCATCGCTCTCGACACGGTAGGTGACGCCCTCGATGACGCCCTCAAACTCCACGCGGCCGGCCATCTCGGTGACGATGACGGCGTTGAAAGGATCCCACTTGGCCACGATGTCGCCCTTATCGACCTTCTCACCGTCGCGCTTGTAGAGCGTGGAGCCGTAGGGCACGTTCTGCGTGAGCAGCACGATGCCTGTGTTGACATCGACGAAGCGCACCTCTGCCAGACGGCCAACAACCATCTTGGCGGGCTGGCCGCCCTCGTCGGTGATATCCACGGTGCGCAGCTCCTCGAACTCGAGCTTCGACTGGTACTTGGCCTTGATGGTGGCGTTGGCGGCGGCGTTGTCGGCCACACCACCGGCGTGGAACGTGCGGAGTGTGAGCTGCGTGCCAGGCTCGCCGATGGACTGTGCGGCGATGACGCCCACGGCCTCGCCCTTCTGCACCATGCGTGCGGTGGCCAGGTTGCGGCCGTAGCACTTCATGCACACGCCCTTGCGGCTCTCGCAGGTGAGCACGGAGCGTATCTCCACGCTCTCGATGGGGCTTGCCTCGATCTCGGAGGCTATGGCCTCGGTGATTTCTTCGCCGGCGGCCACGATGAGCTTGTTGTTGGAGGGGTTGATGATGTCGTGGACGCTGACACGGCCAAGGATGCGGTCGTAGAGCGAGGAGATGACCTCGTCGCCGTTCTTGAGCGCCGTGCACACGAGGCCGCGCAGCGTGCCGCAGTCCTCCTCGTTGATGATGACGTCGTGCGAGACATCCACAAGACGGCGTGTGAGGTAACCGGCATCGGCTGTCTTCAGGGCCGTGTCGGCAAGACCCTTGCGCGCACCGTGGGTGGAGATGAAGTACTCAAGCACGGACATGCCCTCCTTGAAGTTGGAGAGGATGGGGTTCTCGATGATCTGAGCCTCGGCACCTGCCTTCTGAGGCTTGGCCATGAGGCCACGCATGCCTGAGAGCTGACTGATCTGGCCGGCCGAGCCACGGGCGCCGGAGTCGAGCATCATGAACACGGCGTTGAAGCCCTGGTCGGCCTCGCGCATGGACTTCATGAGCACCTTCTGCAGGTCGTTGTTGACGTGTGTCCATGCGTCGATGACCTGGTTGTAGCGCTCCTTGTCGGTGATGAAGCCCATGTTGTAGTCGCCGGTGATGCGCTCCACCTCGTCGTTGCCGCGCTGCACGAGGGCGGCCTTCTCGTCGGGGATGATGATGTCGCCGAGGTTGAACGACAGGCCGCCGTCGTAGGCGAGCTTGTAGCCAAGGTTCTTGATACCGTCGAGGAAAGAGCAAGCGCGGGCGATGCCCACGGTCTTGATGACGTCGGTGATGAGCGGGCGCAGGGTTTTCTTGGAGATGACATCGTTGAAAAAGCCCACCTCAACGGGGATAATCTCGTTGACGATGACGCGCCCCACGGATGTCTCCACCATGTGGTGGCCGATGGAGCCGTCCTCGAGCTTGTCCTTGACGATGACCTTCACGGGGGCGTGGACGTCAACGCGCTTCTCGTTGTAGGCTATGATGGCCTCCTCGGGGCCGTAGAAGGTGAGGCCCTCGCCCTTGGCTCCGGGGCGGAGCTTGGTGATATAGTACAGTCCGAGCACCATGTCCTGCGAGGGCACGGTGATGGGTGCCCCGTTGGCGGGATTGAGGATGTTGTGGCTCTGGAGCATGAGGATCTGTGCTTCCAATATGGCCTCGTTGGAGAGTGGGAGATGCACAGCCATCTGGTCGCCATCGAAGTCGGCGTTGAAGGCGGTGCATGCCAGCGGGTGGAGCTGTATGGCCTTGCCCTCGATCATGCGTGGCTGGAAGGCCTGTATGCCGAGGCGGTGGAGCGTCGGTGCGCGGTTGAGCAGCACGGGGTGTCCTTTCATGACATGCTCAAGGATGTCCCAGATGACGGGGTCCTTGCGATCGACGATCTTCTTGGCCGACTTCACGGTCTTGACGATGCCGCGCTCGATGAGCTTGCGGATGACGAACGGCTTGTAGAGCTCGGCGGCCATGAGTTTGGGCAGGCCGCACTCGCCCATATTGAGCTCCGGGCCCACGACGATGACCGAACGGGCGGAGTAATCGACGCGCTTACCGAGCAGGTTCTGGCGGAAACGGCCCTGCTTGCCCTTAAGCGAGTCGGAGAGCGACTTGAGCGGGCGGTTGCTCTCGCTCTTGACGGCGCTGGCCTTGCGGCTGTTGTCGAAGAGGCTATCGACGGCCTCCTGCAGCATGCGCTTCTCGTTGCGGAGGATGACCTCGGGAGCCTTGATCTCGATGAGGCGCTTGAGGCGGTTGTTGCGGATGATGACGCGGCGGTAGAGGTCGTTGAGGTCGGAGGTGGCAAAACGTCCGCCGTCGAGCGGCACGAGCGGGCGCAGGTCGGGCGGCGTCACGGGGAGGATCTTCATAATCATCCACTCGGGCTTGTTGCGGTCGCGGCTGGCACGGAAGCTCTCCACGACCTGCAGGCGCTTGAGCGACTCGGCCTTGCGCTGCTGGGCGGTGTCGCTGCTGGCGCGGTCGCGCAGCTCATAGCTGAGCTTGTCGAGGTCGAGTTCCTGCAGCAGCTGCAGTATGGCCTCGGCTCCCATCTTCGCCACGAACTTGTTGGGGTCGTCGTCGGGCAGGTACTGGTTGTCGGGCGAGAGGCGCTCGATATGCTCTATGTACTCCTCCTCGCTCAACAGGTCGTAGCGCGCAAGCGGTGTCTCCTCGCTGGCGGAGGCGAAGGGTCCGGGGTTGATGACGACGTAACGCTCGTAGTAGATGACGGCGTCGAGCTTCTTGGTGGGCATGCCCAGGAGGTAGCCAATCTTGTTGGGCAGCGAACGGAAGTACCAGATGTGGGCCACAGGCACTACGAGCTCTATGTGGCCGCTGCGCTCGCGGCGCACCTTCTTCTCCGTGACCTCCACGCCGCAGCGGTCGCAGGTGATGCCCTTGTAGCGGATGCGCTTGTACTTGCCGCAGTGGCACTCGTAGTCCTTCGTGGGACCGAAGATGCGCTCGCAGAAGAGGCCGTCGCGCTCGGGCTTGTAGGTACGGTAGTTGATGGTCTCGGGCTTGAGCACCTCCCCGTATGAGTTTTGCTTTATCTCCTCCGGCGATGCGAGCGAGATGGTTATCTTGGTGAAGTTATTCTTGACCTTTGTTTCTTTCTTGTAAGGCATAGTTCTTTCTGTTAAAGACCCCCTCCTCACTCCCCCCCGAGGGGGGAGGGTGGTTCGTATTTGAGAGGGTGTAAGATTACTTACATATATTCTTTGTTTAACCTTTTGTGGTATCCACTCCCTCCCTCACAGTGAGGGCGGGGGGAGGGTCTTCTTATTCCAACGTGACGCTCAGACCCAGGCCGCGCAGCTCGTGCAGGAGCACGTTGAGCGACTCGGGAATGCCTGGTGTGGGCATGGGGTCGCCCTTGACGATGGCCTCGTATGCCTTGGAGCGCCCGGTGACGTCGTCGGACTTGATGGTGAGTATTTCCTGAAGGACATGGCTTGCGCCGAAGGCCTCGATGGCCCATACCTCCATTTCTCCGAATCGCTGTCCGCCAAACTGTGCCTTACCGCCAAGAGGCTGCTGCGTGATGAGGCTGTAGGGGCCTATGCTGCGCGCATGCATCTTGTCCTCGACCATGTGTCCGAGCTTGAGCATGTAGGCTATGCCCACGGTGGCGAGCTGGTCGAACTTCTCGCCGGTGGCGCCGTCGTAGAGCTGCGTGGAGCAGTAGCGTGGCAACCCGGCCTTGTCGGTCCACTCGCAGAGGTCGTCGAGCGAGGCTCCGTCGAAGATGGGTGTCGAGAACTTCACGCCGAGCTTGCGCCCTGCGGCGCCGAGCACGGTCTCGAAGATCTGGCCGATGTTCATTCGCGAAGGCACGCCCAGGGGGTTGAGCACGATATCGACGGGTGTGCCGTCGGCCAGGAACGGCATGTCCTCCTGTCGGACGACCTTCGAGACGATGCCCTTGTTGCCATGGCGTCCGGCCATCTTGTCGCCCACGCCAATCTTGCGTTTCTTGGCGACATATACCTTTGCCATCTGCATGATGCCGCTCTGCAGCTCGTCGCCGATGGTGATGGCGAACTTGCGGCGGTGGCGCTCGGCATCGAGGAGCTTGTATTTCTTGATGAAGTTGATGATGAGCTGCGAGATGAGGCGGTTGGTGCGGTCGTCGTTAGTCCAGTGGGCGAGCTGTATGCCTGTGTAGTCAAGCCCCGAGAGGTTGTTGGCGGTGAACTTGGCACCCTTTTGTATGACCTCGGCGCCCATGTAGTCCTTCACGCCCTGCGAGACGTAATTCTTGGTGAGCTCCAGCAGCTTGTCGATGAGTATGGCCTTGAGGTCGCCGACCTTGGTGTTGAACTCATCGTCGATCTTGGGCAGGCGGATCTTGTCCTGAGCCTTCTCCTGGCGCGTCTTGATGGCGCGCGAGAAGAGTTTCTTGTCGATGACGGTGCCCGAGAGCGACGGCGAAGCCTTGAGGGATGCATCCTTGACGTCGCCGGCCTTGTCGCCGAAGATGGCGCGCAGAAGCTTCTCCTCGGGCGAGGGGTCGCTTTCGCCCTTAGGTGTAATCTTGCCTATGAGGATGTCGCCCGGCAGGATCTGTGCGCCGATGCGCACGATGCCGTTCTCGTCGAGGTCCTTGGTGGCTTCCTCGCTGACGTTGGGGATGTCGGAGGTGAGTTCCTCCACGCCGCGCTTCGTCTCGCGCACCTCGAGGTTGAACTCCTCCACGTGAACGCTGGTGAGGATATCCTCGCGCACGACACGCTCGTTGAGCACGATGGCGTCCTCATAGTTGTAGCCCTTCCACGGCATGTATGCCACGAGGAGGTTCTTGCCAAGCGCCAGCTCGCCGTTGGCGGTGGAGTAGCCCTCGGTGAGGATGTCGCCGGCCTTGACACGCTGCCCCTTCTCGCAGCTGGGGGGCAGGTCGATGGTCATGTTCTGGTTGGTGCGGCGGAACTTGGGTATGCGGTATTCCTTCAGCGCCGGCTCGAAGCTTACAAATTCCTCGTCCTCGGTGCGGTCGTAGAGGATGCGTATGGTGGTGGCATCAACGTATTCCACCGTGCCGTCGCCCTCGGCAGTGATCATCGTGCGGCTGTCCTCGCAGAGCTGGCGCTCGATGCCGGTGCCGACGATGGGTGCCTCGGTGAGCAGCAGTGGCACAGCCTGGCGCATCATGTTCGAACCCATGAGGGCGCGGTGGGCGTCGTCGTGCTCGAGGAAGGGGATGAGCGCTGCGGCGATGGATGCAATCTGCTGTGGGGCGACGTCCATGAGGTTGACCTCCGACGGCGGCACGACGGGGTAGTCATCGTCCTGACGGCACTTCACCACCTTGCGGATGAAGGTGCCATCGTCGCGCAACGGGGCGTTGCCCTGGCCGATGATAAGTCCTTCCTCCTCCTCGGCTGTGAAGTATTTGATGCCCTCGGGCGAGAGGTCCACGACACCGTCGCTGACCTTGCGGTAAGGTGTCTCAATGAACCCCAGCTCGTCGATCTTGGCATACACGCAGAGCGACGAGATGAGGCCGATGTTGGGTCCTTCGGGCGACTCGATGGGGCAGAGGCGGCCGTAGTGGGTGTAGTGCACGTCGCGCACCTCGAAGCCGGCACGCTCGCGCGAGAGTCCGCCAGGTCCGAGTGCCGAGAGGCGGCGTTTGTGTGTCACCTCAGCCAGGGGGTTGGTCTGGTCCATGAACTGGCTGAGGGCATTGGTGCCGAAGAACGAATTGATGACGCTGGATATGGTCTTGGCGTTGATGAGGTCGGTGGGCGTGAACACCTCGTTGTCGCGCACATTCATACGCTCGCGGATGGTGCGGCTCATGCGTGCCAGTCCGA
This sequence comes from Bacteroidaceae bacterium, assembly GCA_017445145.1. GTDB lineage: Bacteria > Bacteroidota > Bacteroidia > Bacteroidales > Bacteroidaceae > Physcousia. The sequence goes on from JAFSVI010000100.1 coordinate 39,023, forward strand.
TGGCAAACTGGTTGGCGAGCTGCTCGCCTACGGTGCGCACGCGGCGGTTGGAGAGGTGGTCGATGTCATCGACCTGCGCCTTGGAGTTGACAAGCTCGATGAGGTATTTGATAATCTCAATGATGTCCTCGCGGGTGAGCACGCGCACCTCGGGGTCGGTGTCGAGGCCAAGCTTGCGGTTGATGCGGTAACGCCCCACGTCGCCCAGGTCGTAGCGTTTCTCGGAGAAGAAGAGGTTGTTGATGACCTCACGCGCACTGGCATCGTCGGCCGGGTCAGCGTTGCGCAGCTGACGGTAGATGAAGAGCACGGCCTCCTTCTCGGAATTGGAGGGGTCCTTGGCCAGGGTGTTGAAGATGATGCTGTAGTCCGACACGTCGGCCTCCTCCTTGTGTACGAGTATGGTCGATGCGCCGCTCTCGAGGATGTTGGCCGTGTTGTCCTCGTCGAGCACTGTCTCGCGGTCGATGATGACCTCGTTGCGTTCGATGCTGACAACCTCGCCCGTGTCCTCGTCCACAAAGTCCTCGACCCACGACTTCAGCACACGTGCGGCGAGCTTGCGGCCTATGCAGCGCTTGAGGTTGGTCTTGTTGACCTTCACCTCCTCGGCCAGATTGAAGATCTCGAGGATGTCCTTGTCGTTCTCAAAGCCTATGGCGCGCAGAAGGGTGGTCACGGGGAGCTTCTTCTTGCGGTCGATGTAGGCGTACATCACGTTGTTGATGTCCGTGGCAAACTCAATCCACGAACCCTTGAAGGGGATGATGCGGGCGCTGTAGAGCTGTGTGCCGTTGGCGTGGATGCTGGAGCCGAAGAACACACCGGGTGAGCGGTGCAGCTGGCTCACGACGACACGCTCGGCGCCGTTGATGACAAACGTGCCATTGGCCGTCATGTATGGTATGGGGCCAAGGAACACATCCTGGATGACAGTGTCGAAGTCCTCGTGGTCAGGGTCGGTGCAGTAGAGCTTGAGCTTGGCCTTGAGTGGCACGGCATAAGTGAGGCCGCGCTCGAGACACTCCTCAATGCTGTAGCGGGGAGGGTCGATGTAGTAATCCAGGAACTCGAGGACAAAGTTGTTGCGCGTGTCGGCAATGGGGAAGTTCTCGGAGAACACCTTGTAAAGGCCATCGTTCTTGCGCAGTTCGGGTGGTGTGTCAAGCTGCAGGAAGTCGTTGAATGACTTGAGCTGCACCTCGAGGAAGTCCGGATAGGGCATTGGATTCTTCACCGAGGCAAAGTTGACTCTGTCGTTGATGATGTTTGCCATCAGAAATATGTATGTTTATTGATTGACGATTATGTGGGAATGCAGCCGCAGAGGGTTGCAGGAGGCTGTGGGAGACACAAAAGGTAGAGGACTCTCTACCAGAGAGTTCTCTACCATATTGAGCATCGGAGTCTCAGATGCGTGGATTACTTGAGCTCGATTTCAGCACCGGCTTCCTCGAGGGTCTTCTTCAGAGCCTCAGCGTCGGCCTTGGGCATGCCCTCCTTCAGGGTGCTGGGAGCACCGTCAACGAGCTCCTTGGCCTCCTTCAGGCCGAGGCCACAAGCCTCCTTGACAGCCTTGACGACCTGCAGCTTGGCAGCACCGGCGCTCTTGAGGACGACGTCAAAGTCGGTCTTCTCTTCGGCGGCGGGAGCGGCTCCAGCGGCGGGTCCGGCAGCGACAGCAACGGCAGCTGCGGCGGGTTCGATACCATACTCCTCCTTGAGGAGATTCTTCAAATCGTTGACTTCCTTCACTGTCAAGTTAACCAACTCTTCAGCGATAGCTTTAATATCTGCCATAATAGTAATTATGAATTTGTTTGTTTTGTTCTTGGTGAATGAAAATGTTGATTATTCGCCCTTCTCGGCGAGAGTCTCCAGCACACCGTGGATGGTGTTGGCTCCAGACTCGAGAGCTGAGACAACGCCCTGCATTGGAGCAGCAAGCATGGCAACGATGTCGGCAATGACCTCGTTCTTGCTCTTGATGGCAACGAGTGCGTCGAGCTGGTCGGCTCCCACATAGAAGCCTTCCTCAGCGTATGCGCCCTTGAGGGCGGGTGTTTCCACACCCTTGGGGTTCTTGGCGAGGATGTCCTTCAGCATCTTGGCCGGCGCGTTGGCGACCTGCGTGAAGAGCACAGCCGTTGTTCCCTTGAGGGTGTCGTACAGGGGTGAGTAGTCAATCTCGCTGGCCTCGAAAGCCTTGTGCAGGAGGGTGTTCTTCACCACGACCATCTTCACCTCGTTCTTAAAGCACTGGCGGCGCATGGCAGCGGTGCGGACGCTGTCGAGGCCGGTGACGTCAACGAGGTAGAAGTGTGGGTACTCCTTGAGGCGTTCGCCCAGCTGACCAATGATTATTGCTTTATCTTCCTTTCTCATGACTGTTTGGATACGTTAAATGGTTTCATCGACGGCCTTCGGGTCAATCTTGACACCACGGCTCATAGTACTTGAAAGATAAATGCTCTTGAGGTAGGTGCCTTTGGCAGCGGCGGGCTTGAGCTTGATGATGGTTGCGATAAACTCCTTGGCGTTTTCAGCAATCTTCTCGGCTGCGAAGCTCACCTTGCCGATTGAGGCATGCACGATGCCTGTCTTGTCAACCTTGAAGTCAATCTTACCCTGCTTCACCTCACGCACGGCCTTGGCCACATCCATGGTCACGGTGCCGCTCTTGGGGTTAGGCATGAGGCCACGGGGACCGAGGATACGGCCCAGGGCACCAATCTTGCCCATGATGGAGGGCATGGTGATGATGACATCAACATCGGTCCAGCCACCCTTGATCTTGTCGATGTACTCGTCAAGACCAACATAGTCGGCACCAGCCTCCTTGGCAGCTGTCTCCTGGTCGGGTGTGCAGAGGCAGAGGACGCGCGTCACCTTACCGGTTCCGTTGGGCAGGGAAACGACACCGCGCACCATCTGGTTGGCCTTGCGGGGGTCAACGCCAAGACGGCAGTCGATGTCAACAGAAGCGTCGAACTTGGTCGTGGTGATGTCCTTGACCAGCTGTGCAGCTTCTTTCAGAGAGTATGCTTTCCCTGCTTCAATCTTATCGGCGACCAACTTTTGGTTCTTTGTCAGTTTACTCATAATGAATTGAAGTTTAACGTTAATTAAGCGGGAAAGTCACCTTTGACGGAGATGCCCATACTTCTGGCAGTCCCTGCCACCAACTTCATGGCGGCCTCCACCGTGAAACAGTTGAGGTCCGGCATCTTGTCGGTAGCGATGGCACGAACGTCATCCCAGGTCACGCTGGCCACCTTCTTGCGGTTGGGTTCGGCACTTCCGCTCTTCACCTTTGCTGTCTCGAGCAGCTGCACTGCCACGGGCGGTGTCTTGACAACGAAGTCATAGCTCTTGTCAGTGTAGTAGGTGATGACAACAGGGAGCACCTTTCCGGCCTTGTCCTGAGTTCTGGCATTGAATGCCTTGCAGAAATCCATGATGTTGATACCCTTGGAACCAAGGGCAGGACCAACTGGGGGTGATGGATTCGCAGCGCCTCCTTTAATCTGTAGCTTGATTAATCCAGCAACTTCTTTTGCCATTGTTGTAATTCGTTAGATATTGTGTATATATGCGAAAAGTGGGACGCGTAACATTCGCCTCACTCCTTCGCCACTTGCATGAAACCTAACTCCAAAGGAGTCTTTCTGCCGAAAATCTTGACCGACACCTTCAGTTTCTTCTTTTCGTTGTTCACCTCCTCGACAACGCCCTCGAACGTGGCAAACGGCCCGTCGGTGACCTTCACGGCATCTCCGACCTCATAGGGGATCTGAATATCCTCAGGCACGTCGGCCAGCTCATCGACAACACCAAGCAGACGCTTCATCTCGCTATCGCGGATGGGCATGGGCTTGTGGCTGTCCTTGGACTCTCCGAGGAAACCCAGCACATTGGGTGTGTTGCGAAGCATAGCTTGCACCTCGCCAACCAGGTCAGCCTCGACAAGCACGTAGCCGGGCAGGTGGTAGCGTTCCTTCACAGTGCGTTTGCCGTTGCGCACAACGACATACTTCTCCGTGGGGATGAGCACTTGGGACACCTTGTCGCCATAGTCGCCTTGCGCGACCTGGGCGTCAACGTATTCCTTTACCTTACCTTCCTTGCCGCTTATGGCACGCATCACGTACCAACGCATACCTGCTGTCTCAGCCATTCTACCTCCTGATTAGTTCGGATATACAAACTCCATTAAGTGCTGGAAAGTGAAATCCATAACGAAAACGACCACCGCGATGAGTAGGGAAGCAGATAATACTACAATCGCGCTGTTGAACAGTTCCGAACGCGTAGGCCAAGTGGTCTTATGCGCAAGCTCTTCGTAGGATTCCTTGCAATAGTTATAGAATCTCTTAAACATAGTTGTTCTGTTTTAGCACGGGAAGAGAGGCTCGAACTCCCGACACCTGGTTTTGGAGACCAGTGCTCTACCAACTGAGCTATTCCCGTAAATCAAGCCCCCGCCCTTAAAACGGGGGCTTGACGTTATTTGTCTTTGCCTTCCTGCGGCACTCTGTCGTCAGAAGACATGAGGCAAACAGGTGGAGCAACTGCATATTAATCGTCGAGGATCTCGGTGATCTGACCCGAACCCACTGTGCGACCACCCTCGCGGATAGCGAAGCGCAGACCGACGTTGAGGGCAACGGCGTAGATGAGTTCGACATTGATCTCGACATTGTCGCCAGGCATCACCATCTCGGTGCCCTCGGGGAGGTGAATCTCACCCGTGCAGTCCATGGTGCGGAGGTAGAACTGGGGACGATACTTGTTGCCGAACGGAGTGTGACGGCCACCCTCCTCCTTCTTCAGCACGTAGATGGAAGCCTTGAAGTTCTTGTGGGGCTTGATGACACCCGGGTGGGTGATGACCATACCGCGCTTGACCTCGTTCTTGTCGATACCGCGGAGGAGCAGACCGACGTTGTCGCCAGCTTCGCCCTCATCGAGGATCTTGCGGAACATCTCGACACCGGTGATGACGCTCTTCTTGTCCTCGCCGAGACCCAGAATCTGAACCTCGTCGCCGACCTTGACGACACCAGTCTCAATACGGCCAGTGGCAACGGTGCCGCGACCAGTGATGGAGAACACATCCTCAACAGGCATGAGGAAGGGCTTGTCGATGTCGCGCACTGGCTCCTGAATCCACGTGTCGCAGGCGTCCATCAGCTCCATGACCTTGTCCTCCCACTCCTTGACACCATTGAGGGCGCCGAGGGCGGAACCGCGGATGATGGGGGTCTCAGCCTCGAAGTCGTACTGGGCGAGCAGCTCCTGCATCTCCATCTCGACGAGCTCGAGCATCTCTTCGTCATCGACCATGTCGCACTTGTTGAGGAACACGACCAAACGGGGCACGTTCACCTGACGGGCGAGAAGGATGTGCTCGCGAGTCTGAGGCATGGGACCGTCGGTGGCAGCAACCACGATGATAGCACCGTCCATCTGAGCAGCACCAGTAACCATGTTCTTCACATAGTCGGCGTGACCCGGGCAGTCAACGTGAGCATAGTGGCGCTTGGCGGTCTCGTACTCCACGTGAGCGGTGTTGATGGTGATACCACGCTCCTTCTCCTCGGGGGCGTTGTCAATCTG
>JAFSVI010000101.1 GCA_017445145.1 Bacteroidaceae bacterium
CCCGTGGCTTCTGAGCCAGCCTACCGCCCTGGCATCTACCACTTTACCGACGAGGGCGTGTGCTCGTGGTACGACTTAACCGTGGCCATACATCGTTTGGCGGGCATCACAGGCTGTCGCGTCAGGCCGCTGCACACCTCGGAATATCCCACATTGGCGGCACGGCCCCACTACAGCGTGCTCGACAAAAGCAAGGTGAAGCAAGCTTATGGCATCGACATCCCACACTGGGAGACAAGCCTCGCTCAGTGTGTGGCGGAACTCACGGGCAGTCCTGCCCACTCGAACATCCGCCTGTAGGCTTCAACCTTCTTGCTGAAGGCCAGGGGGTAGGCCCGCGACGATGATGGCAGCCTGTAGAGCACGATCTGCGTCTGCTGCTGATTGAGCATCCCGGGGATGGGCACGAAGCCACCGACCTTGGGCGGGCAGGCGATGCCGAGTGACTCGCAGAGCGTGGTTGTGGCCTTTTCGCCCGTGGTGACAATGGCGCGCAGTTGTGGCAGCTGTGCCGTCAGGGCTTTGACATCGGTGGGGACCACCACTTCAAGGAACTTGTCGGAGGCATTGTCCTGCAGCCGCCGCACTGCCGTGGCAGTGTCGAAGAAGGCTATGCCCTGTTGCTGGCAGAAGGCCACTATGTCGTCAAGGCGGAAGCATTTTTGCAGCTCATCGACGAAGTGCTTGCTGTCGGCAAAGAAAACTTCGCCCTCGATGCGCCAGTGGTCGTTGATGAAATTGGGATAGAAGAAGTCCATGCACCACCGCTTCCGCTGCGGCGGGAAGCTGCCGAGAAACAACACCCTCGCCGCCGGTGGCAGGAAGGGGCGCAACGGATGGTGCTCAATGCCGTCGGCCCTCATGCCGAGGTTCCCGGTGTTGAGCCAGCTGGTTGTGGGGTGGGGAGTGGTCATTGCATGTGTGTGAACCGGCAGTGTCGTGCAAGGTGGATGTCGCCGGCATGTCAGCCCTTGGGCTGCTGGAGGATTTGTGCGGCGTGTTCCTTGGTCTTGATCTGCTTGCCTTGCATGATGTGCTCGATGATGCCTTCCTCGTTGATGATGAAGGTGGTGCGTATGGTGCCCATGACCTTCTTGCCATACATGGTCTTTTCGCCCCAGGCACCCATGGCCTCGAGCAATGTCTTATCGACATCGGCAATCAGCGGGAAGGGCAGGGCGTGCTTCTCCTTGAACTTCTGGTGGGAGGTTGCCGTGTCCTTGCTCACCCCAACTACCTCATAACCCTGTGCCTGCAAGTCCGGGTAGCTGTCGCGCAGGCTGCATGCCTCGCTGGTGCATCCGCTGGTGTTGTCTTTCGGGTAGAAGTAGAGCACGAGCTTGCGCCCTCTGTAGTCGCTCAGGCGTATGTCACGCCCCTGTTCGTCCTTGCCAAGTGTCTCTGGCGCTTTGTCTCCAATGTTCATTGTCTGTGGGTTGTTGTTAGGCGTAGTGTTATATACCTTATAACGTTCATTGGCTGCGTTTATTGCTTGGTGGCAAGCACATTTTCGGTGCGTTGGCCGTGGTGGTTCCCCGATAAAAGAATCTTAGGTCATACACAATAATGCAGCCATCGCGTGCGTTATATATAAGTCATTAATTGTGCGCATAAACTATGATAGAATATGTCCGTGGTTCGATAGCCGAACTCTCGCCAACTCTTGCCGTGCTCGATGCCAATGGCGTGGGCTACGGTTTGAACATTTCCCTCAACACATACACCGCCATACAGGGCTTGTCGGGCGATGTGAAACTCTATGTCTATGAGAGCATTCGCGAGGATGCCTATATCTTGTGGGGCTTTGCCACTAAGGTGGAACGCGAACTCTTTGTGCTGCTGACCTCGGTGAGCGGCGTGGGCGGGCAGAGCGCGCGTGTCATCCTGAGTTCCACGACCCCGGCCGAGCTGTGTGATGCCATCAGCCGTGGCGACGAGCGTCTGCTCAAATCGGCCAAAGGCATTGGCGCCAAGACGGCTCAACGCATCATCGTTGAGCTGAAGGACAAGATTGTCGCCCTTGGCATCGACGCTGCCGCAGGTTCGCCCAGCTCGCAGCCCCTCAGCGCAGCCAACAAAGAGGTGCAGGACGAGGCCGTGGCGGCACTGACCATGCTCGGCTTCTCGCCGGCGCCGTCGCAGAAAGCCGTCGTCGGCATACTGCGTGCCGAGCCCGATGCCAGCGTGGAGCGCGTCATCAAGTTGGCGCTTAAGATGCTATAAGCCTCCCCGCCTCACGTCTGTATATGGCGTGTGGGTGGCATGGATGCCCTTCGGCCCCGTGGTCGTAGGATTCAGGCCCACAGAGTGTGGGTGTGCAAGAGTGATAAGTAAAAACCGTTACAAGAAGTGAAAGATAATACCCCCTGTTCCGAGAGCTGCCGCTCCTCCCTGTTTCGGGGAGGCTGGGAGGGTGCTTGCCTTTTGCTTCTCCTCTTCTTTGCCACAAGCGCATGGGCGCAGGACGACAAACAGCGCCCCCCAACGTCCAAGGCCACGCCCGTCGCCATGGAGGAACTCGACACCATGGGTGTGCGGCTTCGCGACCCGGAGAACCTCAAACGCGCGGAGGAGTTCGACAGCATTGCCGGCGACTACCGCGTGGGCTTGAAGCTTGGCTCGACATTCCTCGACACTCCCTACCTGATGACGCAAGAGGAGTACCAACAATGGACGTTGCAACAGTCCATGAGCCGCTTCTACCGCGAGAAGAACCGTCAGGACTATGCCAGTCAGGGCAAGAAGAAGTTCGACTTCTCGGACATGCAGTTTGACCTGGGTCCGGCAGAGAAGATTTTCGGCCCTGGCGGCGTGAGCATTAAGACTCAGGGTTCGGCCGAGCTCAAGCTGGGCCTGAACATGAAGAAGGTCGATAACCCTTCTCTTGCTGCCAGCCGCCGCAAGACCACGGGTTTTGACTTCGACGAGAAAATCAACCTCAGCGTCACGGCCAAGGTGGGCGACAAGATTAATATGAACATCAACTACAACACGGAGGCGACCTTCGATGTTGATGCTCAGAACATGAAGCTAAAGTATGACGGCAAGGAGGATGAGATTATCAAGAAGGTGGAGGTGGGCAACATCGACCTGCCCTCCAACTCCTCGCTCGTCCGTGGCATATCAGGCCTCTTCGGCCTGCGCACAGACTTGCAGTTCGGCAAGCTCAAGCTGCAGACCGCCATCAGCCAGAAGAAGTCGGCCAGCAAGAGCGTCACCTCCAAGGGCGGTGTGCAGACGACGAGCTATGAGGTCTCGGCGGCCGACTACGACGAGAACCGCCACTTCTGGCTCTCCCACTATTTCCGCGACAACTACGACCGCTGGATGCGCACGCTGCCCACCATTGCCAGCGGCGTGCAGATCAAGCGCGTCGAGGTGTGGGTGACCAACAAGCGTGCCAACGTCGATGACAACCGTAACCTCATCGCCTTCACCGACTTGGGCGAAGGCACACACATCTCCAACCCCCACTGGCACAGCAACGGCATCGCCGTGGCTGCCAACCGCGCGAATACGCTCTACGATGAAGTGTTGCAGCAGTATGGCGATGCGCGCGACATCAGCCGTTCCACCAATGTCCTCGATGCCATCAGCGGCTTTTCCGGCGGCACCGACTATGAGAAGCTGCAGAGTGCCCGGAAGCTCTCTTCATCGGAATACAATGTCAATCAGACGTTGGGCTACATCTCCCTTACCACGGCGCTGCAGCCCGATGAGGTGCTGGCTGTGGCCTTTGAATACACCCTCGGTGGTCAGACCTACCAGGTCGGCGAGTTTGCCTCGGACCTGACCGACAACACACAGTGCCTGTACGTCAAGGCACTGAAGAGCACCAGCGGCTCACCCAAGATGGGCAACTGGCCGCTGATGATGAAGAACGTGTATCCATTGGGCAACTACGTCACATCTACCCAGAAAGAGAAGTTCCGCCTCGACATCAAATACCAGAGCGACTCCACGGGCGTGTATCTCACCTATCTTCCTGAAGCCAGCCTCAAGTCCACGCCGCTGCTGCGGGCCATGAACCTCGACCGTCTTGACAACAACCAGAAGTCCAATTCCGACGGGCAGTTTGACTACATCGAGGGCTACACCATCTACAAGGGCCATATCATCTTTCCTGTGGCAGAGCCTTTTGGCGACCATCTAAGGCATTGGATAGGCAATAGCGCCTTGGCCGACAAATATTGCTTCGATGCACTCTACGACAGCACGAAGACCGTGGCCAAGCAGATTGCCGAGCAAAACAAGTTCCTGCTCACCGGCCAGTACAAGGGCACCAATGGCGCGGAAATAGACCTCGGAGCCAACAACATCACCCAAGGCTCGGTGCATGTCACCGCCGGCGGCGTGGAACTCACCGAGAATGTCGATTACCGTGTGGACTACTCCATGGGCATCGTCACCATCATCAACCAGAGCATCATCGACTCGGGCCAGAAGGTGAGCGCCAGCGTGGAGAGCAACGACACCTACGGCATGCAGCGCAAGACCATGCTCGGCTTTAACTGGGACTATGAGTTCTCCAAGAACCTCGTCATCGGCGGCACGTTGCAGTTCCTCAACGAGCAACCGCTCACCACCAAGGTCACCATGGGCAGCGAGCCGCTCAAGAACACGCTGTGGGGGGCACACATTGACTGGAAGCACGAGAGCCAGTGGCTAACCAATGCCCTCAATGCCATTCCGCTGCTCAACTTCACTGCCCCCTCCCAGATCTCTTTCTCTGCCGAGTTTGCACAGCTCATCGCCGGCCAGAACCACAGCGTGCAGGGCGGCGCCAGCTACATGGACGACTTCGAGAACACCAAGAACCGCATGAGCATCAGCACGCCCACGGCATGGATGCTCTCCAGCGTGCCCACGGGATTCGAGGGTGCGCAGCTCATGGGCGACGTGCGCAGCGGCTACCAGCGTGCCCTGCTCGCTTGGTACTACATCGACCCCATCTTCACGCGCCGCAGCAGCTCGCTCACCCCGTCCCACATCAAGAGCGACCTGCAGCAGCTCTCCAACCACTATGTGCGCGAGGTCTATGAGCGCGAACTCTACCCCAACAAGTCGCAGAACACATACTCCGAATCGCAGTCCCTCAGCGTGCTCAACCTCGCATACTATCCCACAGAACGAGGGGCCTACAACCTCAATCCGGAACTCGACGAGCGCGGACGCCTCACCGCTCCGCGCCAGAATTGGGGTGGCATGATGCGCAAGACCGACAGCCCCGACTTTGAGTCGCAGAACATTGAGTACATCGAGTTCTGGATGCTCGACCCCTTCCTCTATACAGGCGACGACGACAGCTATGGCGGTGAGCTCTATATCGACATCGGCGAGGTGAGCGAGGATGTGCTCAAGGATGGCAAGAAGTTCTATGAGAGCGGTTTGCCCATCGACGACAACCCCATCTACTATGAGGAGACGGTGTGGGGCCGCGTGCCGACGAGCAACAGTGTCACCTATGCCTTCAACAACGAGGGCGGCGCCCGTGTGCGCCAGGATGTGGGTCTCAATGGCATCAACTCCGAGCAGGAACGCACCTTCGGCGCCTATGCCTCATATCTCAGTGCCATCCAGGGGCGCGTGTCGCCGGAGGTGTTCGACAGCATCATGGCCGACCCCGCTGGCGATGACTATCACTACTATCGTGGTTCGGACTTTGACCGCGACCGTGTCGGCATCCTCGAGCGCTACAAGCGCATCAATCTCCCCGAGGGCAACTCGCCCGACAGCGACAACTCCCCCGAGACCTACGAGACAGCCTACAAGACCACGCCCGATGTGGAGGACATCAACCAGGACTATACGCTCAACGAGTATGAGAAGTTCTATCGCTACCACATCAGCCTCCACCCCGCCGACACGCTCATCGGCCATAACCACATCGCCGACATACGCCACATCACGCCCAAGCTGCGCAACGGCGAGCGCGAACCCGAACGCTGGTTCCAGTTCCGCGTGCCGCTGGAGGAGTTCGAGCAGGCCGTGGGTGGCATCTCCGACTTCACGAGCATACGTTTCATACGCATGTTCCTCACGGGCTTCGAGAAACCCGTCATCCTGCGTTTTGCCACGCTCGACCTCGTGCAGGCCGACTGGCGCACCTACGAGCAGAGCCTTGCCGCCGGGGCCTCGGCCTCCAACGCCCTGCTCGAGGTGAGTGCCGTCAACATCGAGGAGAACAATGACAAGCAACCCGTGAACTATGTCCTGCCGCCCGGCGTGAGCCGCGTCACCGACCCCTCGCAGACGCAGCTCGTGGAGAGCAACGAGCAGGCCCTGTCGCTCGTGGTGAAGAACATGCAGCCCGGCGATGCGCGTGCGGTGTTCAAGAACTGCCACTTCGACATGCGCCAATACAAACACCTGCAGATGTTCGTCCACGCCAACTCCCTGGCCAACGATGTCACCGGCCTTCAGGATGGCGAGACATCACTGTTCATACGTCTGGGTTCCGACTACCGCAGCAACTATTATGAATACGAGATCCCGTTGCTGCTCACGCCCGAAGGCCACTACGACACCTATAGTGCCGCAGGGTGCGAAGCCGTGTGGCCGGCCGACAACATGCTCGACATAGACCTCGAGCGCTTCACCGCTGTCAAGAAGGCGCGCAACCACGAGAAGAGCCTCGGCAACACCACCTACAGCCAGCCCTTCAGCCAGTTCGACCCCGACCGCCCCAGCAACCGCATCACCGTCACCGGCAACCCCACGTTGGGCGAGGTGAAAACCATCATGATAGGTGTGCGCAACAACGGTCGCACGACAAAGAGCGTCGAGGTGTGGGCCAACGAGCTCCGCCTACAGGAGTTCAGCAACGAGGGCGGCTGGGCAGCACAGGGCACCCTCAACATCCAGCTCTCCGACTTGGGCAGCGTGAATCTTCAGGGCCACTATGAGAAGGCCGGTTTCGGAGGCATCGAGCAGACGGTGTCTGAGCGCAGCAACGACAACACCTTCGACTACTCCATCACCACACAGATGGACCTCGGCAAGCTCCTCCCGCCCAAGGCCAAGGTCAACTTCCCCTTCTACTATAGCTACTCCAAGGAGACGGTGAAGCCCAAATACAACCCGCTCGACACCGACATGCTCCTGAGCGATGCCCTCGACGCCGTCACCACCCAACAAGAGCGAGACTCCATCATCAGCCTCACCACTCAGAAGCAAGTGTCCAAGAGCTTGAGCTTTAATGGCGTGAAGGTGGGCATACAGAGCCGCAAGCACCCCATGCCCTACGACCCTGCCAACTTCACCTTCAACTATAGCCACACCCACAACTACACCGTGGGCGAGACAACGGCCTACGAGCACGAACGCACCTGGCGTGGGGGCATGAGCTACAACTGGTCGCCCAACTGGAAGGCGTGGGAACCCTTCAAGAACCTGAAGAGCAAGAGCAAATGGCTCGACATCGTCAAGGCCATAAACCTCAACTTCGCACCACAGAGCCTGAGCTTCAACACCGACATCACACGCACATACTCCGAGATACAGGAGCGCGACATGGAGAACCTCGACAACCCCTCGGCCATACCCGTGCGATGGACACCCACCTTCCTCTGGAACCGCGACTTCAATCTGCGCTGGGACCTCACCAAGTCGCTACACTTCACCTTCCAGAGCGCCACCCATGCCGAGATAGAGGAACCATACACGCCCGTTAACCCCGACCTGTACCCCGACCGCTACACAGCATGGAAGGACAGCATCATGCAGAGCCTCCGTTCCTTTGGCACGCCGCTCGACTATCAGCAGTCCGTGCAGGCATCCTACAAGATGCCCCTTGAGAAGATACCTGCCCTCGACTGGATAGCCCTCGACGGCACCTATCAGAGCAACTACTCCTGGAAGCGTGTGCCAGAACTTGAGGACGGCACCGTCATTGGCAATAACATCAACACCCAGCGCACCGTCAATGTCAATGGCAAGCTCAACATGGAGACGCTCTACAACCACTCCGAGTTCCTCAAGGAGGCCAACAAGCGTTTCTCGACCAGCCAGATAAAGACCGCCGCACGCAAGAGCGACGCCGAGCGCAAGAAGGCTGCCGACGCCCGCAAGAAAGCCAAGGCCGAGGAGGCCCGCAAACGCAAGGAGGCTGAGGCGCAGGCTGCCGCCGGCGACAGCACGGCTCTCAAGGCATTGCTCGCGGCTCCCACGACACAGACCAACGCCAAGGGCGTGTCGCCACAGAAGAAGCAGGTCAAGGGCTTTGCCGGCGAGGTCACGCTTCTGCCCGACAGCAATGTCACCCTCCAGCATGGTCAGAAGTCCAAGCGCATACGCGTCACGGCCCGCACGTCCGACGGCAAGGAGTATCGTCTGCGCTATAAGGTGGCCGACGACAACTCCATCATCATCCGTGGTCCTAAGAGTCCCAAGCAGCGCAAGGAGAGGGCTGCCGCCGACGAGGATAAGAAGATGAGAAAAGAGCTGGCCCGCTTGGAGAAGCAGGAGCGTAAGGACAGCATAGCCCTTGCCGGTTACTACGTCAAGGCGCAGAAGCGCATCAGCCGCGAGTGGGGCGCCGACAGCCTGGCACTGGCCGCCGCACTCGACAGCATCGGCAAGAGGCACGCCGCCGCCAGCGACAGCGTCGCACGCTCCTATGCTGCCGCCCGCGACAGCATCGCCGCCCGCTTCGCCGCACCCGCCGACACCACCTCGGGGCATGATGCCAATGTGGCACAGCAGCCACCGCTCCCAGCTGCCGACAGCACCATGGCTCCCATCCCGCTGCGCATCAACGTGGTGGCCAAGCCCAAGCTCGAAGACGAGTCGTGGTATAAGTTCGCACAGGCCGGCGCGCGCTTCCTCATGATGCTGCGCAACGCCAGCATCTCCTACCGCAACACCTACGCCCTGGCGCTGCAGGGCTTCAAGCCCTCCGTCGGCGACCTCCTCGGCCAGCACAAGTCGCCCTTCGGCATGGCACCGGGCATAGACTTCTCGCTGGGCCTCGTGGGCGACAGCTACATAGAGCGTGCCTCCGAGCGCGGATGGCTTGTCACCGGCGACTCCATAGCAAAGCCCGCCACCACCAATGCCGCCGAAGACTTGCAGATAAAGGCATCGCTCGAGCCGCTGCCCGACCTGAAGATAGACCTCAATGCCAGCTGGACGCGCAACAGGGCCAAGAGCATACAGTTCATCTACGCCGGCAACCCCACCACGCAGACGGGAACCTTCAACATGACCACCATCAGCATCGCCACCGCCTTCAAGAGCCGCGGCAATGCCGACAACGGCTACGACTCCGAGCCATTCCGCCGCTTTCAGGACTATCTCGGCATCATGCAGCAGCGCGTGGAGGCACGCTATGCCGGAGCGCGATACCCAGAGGCCACAGGCATGAGCGGCACCTTCGACCCGGCCAAGGGCACCATAGACCGCTACAGCGCCGATGTCATGGTGCCGGCATTCCTCGCAGCCTATACCGGGCGCAATGCCAGCACCACACCCCTCGACATCTTCCCCACCATGCTCCGCATGCTGCCCAACTGGTCGCTTTCGTACAAGGGCCTCTCCAACCTCCCATGGATACGCGACCACCTCAAGAACCTCACGCTGACCCACGCCTACAAGAGCGTGTATAGCGTGGGGTCGTACAACACCTTCTCCTCTTGGGTCGAGTACATGGGCGGTGGCGGTGAGCTCGGCTTCGTGCAAAACACCACAACGGGCCTCTACCAGCCCTCGTCGCCCTACGACATCACCACCGTGAGCATCAACGAGGCGTTCTCCCCACTCATCGGCGTCAACGCCACCCTGCAGAACAACATGACCTTCAAGCTCGAGTTCCGCAAGACGCGCGTGCTCACGCTCTCAATGACGTCGGCCCAGATCTCCGAAGCATCCAGCGACGACATCGTCTTTGGCTTCGGCTATAAGATCAACGACTTCAAGCTCGGCAGCCTCTTCCGCAGCAAGGGCAGCAGTTCGCGCGCAGCTGCCAAGAGCAAGAAGAAAGGCAAGGGCAAGACCACGGCCGACGACAACGCCAACGCCGCCACACAGAACTCGCGCAACAACAGCAGCTCCAACAGCTCACGCTCCAGCGGCTTCGCCCACGACCTGAACATACGCTTCGATTTCTCCCTGCGCAACCAGGACGCCATCACGCGCAACATCCAGACCTCGCTCTCCGAGGCCACCAGCGGCAACAGGGCCATCAAGGCCAGCTTCGCTGCCGACTACGCCGTCTCGCGCTACGTCACCCTCACCCTCTACTACGACCGCCAGCGCAACCAGCCCCTGCTCTCCACCAATTCCTACCCCACCATCACGCAGGACTTCGGCGTCAACCTGCGCTTCTCGCTCACCAGGTAGAGTGTGCCGCGATAGCACTCTCACACCACTTTCACATCATTCGTAAAATCCCTCTTCAGACAATGGCATTCAGACAGAGCATAGAACAAACCCTGAGCGGTGCCGAACGTTCGCAGCTTGTTGCCAAGGCAGAGTTGCAACGCTTCTTTCAGCTGCTGCAAGGCTTCCTCGCCGAACTCGACGACTCGCAGGATGAGGAGCACAACAAGCGTATCGTAGGCAAGTTCTTGGAAGACGTGTTCTACCGGAATACGAATGCCATCAATGCTGCCAACCCCATAGACCTTGCCATCTTTGCCGATGCCGTGGCCAAAGACAGCCACCTCGTGGTGATGCTCGAGGTGAAGAAGGCCGACAACCCCGAGATGGTGCGGCCCGATGACCTCAACCGCAAGGCGCTCCACGAGCTCATCCTCTACTACGTGCGCCAAGAGGTCGGCCTTCACAACACCGACATCAAACATCTCATCATCACCGATGGTCGCCAGTGGTTCTTCTTTGACAAAAGGACATTCTACGACTGCTTCGTGGCCCGAAAGACGTTTGCCCAGAAGGTTCTCAAAGCCGATGAAGAGAAGAACAAGACAAGCTACATCTACGAGCAAATCATACGTCCATACGTTGAGGAACTGGGCAGCCAGCTGCGATACACATGCCTCAGCTTGGAAGAGGTGGCAGCGGTGAACCCCGACATGGTAGGGCGCAGCCGCAAGGTGACGAATGCTTACAAGCTACTCTCGCCCCAGCACATGCTCAAGCAAACCGTGCTCTTCGACCGCAACGAACTCAGTAGCGCATTCTACCATGAGTTGCTTTATATCATGGGGCTGGAAGAGGTGATGGTGGACAACATAGCGCGCATCAAGCGCTGCAAACCCAAGAACCGACAGCCGCATTCGCTCATTGAGGAGACCATAGCTCTGCTCAATGAGAAACAGACGATTCAGGATGAGGACGAGACGGTGGAGGTGGCGCTCGGGCTGGTGCTGACGTGGGTGAACCGTTTGCTCTTCCTCAAGCTCTTAGAGGCACAGCTCTTGAGCTTCGACGGCTATTCAGGCCGTAAGTTCCTCACCCCGGAGCGCGTGCCCGACTTCTATGTCCTCAACGACCTGTTTCTGCAGGTGCTGGCACGACCTGTGGAGGAACGCATGACAGAGCTGTCCGACCGCTTCGAGGATGTGCCGTATCTGAACAGCAGCCTGTTTGACTACACGCCCGCCGAGAACGAGCATCTGCGGGTGCGAGAACTGCGCAATGGCCGCTTGAAGGTCTATCACTCCACGCGCCTTCACGACCAGTCGCGACGACGTTCACGCGAGGCATTGCCCATACTGGAGTATCTGCTGCGATTCCTCGATGCTTACGACTTCAGCGGCAATCCGCTGCCCGATACCGACGAGGACAGCGACGAAGCCAAGACCATCATCAATGCCGCAGTGCTGGGCATCATCTTCGAGAAAATCAACGGATACAAGGACGGGGCCTTCTTCACGCCGTCGTCACTCTCTGAGTATATGTGCCGGGAGGTCATCAGAAGAGCCGTCGTGGATAAGTTCAATGAGGTATATGCACCAAGGGGAACCCACTTCAGGGACTTCGAGGCGTTAGTTGATTTCTTACCCGTAGATGCTCCAAGTCGAAAGGAGGCAAACGACATTATTAACTCTACTCATATCTGTGACCCATCAGTGGGAAGTGGTCACTTCCTGGTATCGGCGCTCAATGAGCTAATCTTAATCAAGCATAAGATTGGATGCCTCGAATATGTGGATTCCCACAACAAGGTAAAGGAATTTGACATAACAATTCAAGATGATGAGTTAGTTGTCAAGATAAAAGGTGAAGGTCTATTCACATATCTGCGTGATGGCTCTGGTTATGACTTCCAAAAGACCCTGTTCGAGGAGAAACGCACCATCATCGAGAACTGCCTTTTCGGCGTGGACATCAACCCCAAGAGCGTCGAGATATGTCGTCTGCGCCTGTGGATAGAGTTGTTGAAGAATGCCTATTATGAGGAAGGCCGGCTTCAGACCCTGCCCAATATCGACATCAACATCAAGTGCGGCAACTCCCTGCTTTCCAAGTACCCCGTGAGAGTGGGAGAGGGTGTCCTCAATCCCGACAAGCCCGAACTCTTGGAGGAGTATCGGCATCTTGTCTGCCAGTACAAGGGCTGCAAGGATAAGAAGCTCAAGGCCAAGCTGAACCGCGACCTACAGCAGCTCACCTCCGGCGAGATGGTGCTTGATGCGGTGCATCGCAGTCTGTTCCAGCCGTTGGTGACAGCACCCATGCTGGCCACCACCATGGACTGGATGCTCGCCTTTCCCGAGGTGCTGGATGAGCAGGGGCGCTTCACGGGCTTCGATGTCGTGCTTGGCAACCCGCCGTATATCAACATGCAGTCGCTGCCGGAGATGTCGGAGGTTTATGCCCGACTTGATGTCAGGGTAGCGGCAACCGAGAAGGCCGTCGCCGTCAAGAGCGGCAGGAAGAAGAGACACAGCGCACCACTCTACCGCACATATTCCTCCACGGGTGACATCTGCACGCTTTTCTTCGAGCGCGGCATGCAAATCCTGAAGCCAAATGGCTATCTCTGCTTCATCACGACCAACAAATGGATGCGGGCAGACTACGGAGCCGACACACGCGATTTCCTTACAGAGCAGACCAACCCCATCCTGCTCGTCGATTTTCCGGGGCAGAAGCTCTTTGCCAGTGCAACAGTGGAGACGTGCATACTGCTCCTCTCACGCAATGAGAATCAGCACCAGCTGCAGGCTTGCACGACCATCAAGAGAAAGAAGGGACTTTATGACTACGTGCATGCACACCTCACGCCATGCCATTTCACAGGGAAAGAGGACTGGGTGATACGCAATGAGATGGACGTGGAGATACAGAAGAAGGTAAAGGATAAAGCTGATCTGCTTGGTACGTTGGGAATGCAGATGAATTTTGGTATTAAGACAGGAAGGAATGACGTTTTCATCGTGCCTCAAACCAAGCGTGACGAAATCCTCGGCCACTGCCAGACGGTTGAGGAGCGCCAGCGAACCGGGGCGCTCTTCCATCCCCTTGTCAAGGGTCGTGACCTGAAGCGATATAAGATTGACTTTGCCGACCGCTGGCTCATCCATACTCACAATGGCATCAAGATTGACGACGAGGTCATAGTTCCCCATGTTGACATCAATGA
>JAFSVI010000102.1 GCA_017445145.1 Bacteroidaceae bacterium
CCCGTTGCCGTCCATTGCCCATCCCGGCCCCACGATTTCCACGCTCTTGTAGATGGTCTGGTCGGCGGTCATCACGGTGCCGGGCTGCACCTGGAGTTGTACGCCGTCGGTGACCTCGCTGGCCTCCATGGCGGCGTTGATGTCGGCGTACTTGGTGCCAGCGCCGACCTTGATGACTTTTGGGGGAATTGCGCCTTGAGTGGTATTCTTGCGCCCCCGCTTTGTCCCGCGTCTTGCCTTCCACGCCTTGGCCTTGGCCAGTATGGCGGGGGCGATGTCGGATTCGTCGGCTGGGGCGACTACGGTTGTGCCGTCGGCGGTGATTCGGGTGTCGTCGTAGGCTGCGACGCAAAGCGGTGCTACTGCCAAGGCCAGCAGCAGTAGGAGTTTGTGGATGAGTGTATGCATAGCTATAGGTGTTTTGTTCGGTGATGCTGATGTCCTGCGGAAACAAAAAAGCGTGGAACCTGTCTGTTGCCCGTCCCACTGCTCGAGGCTCTAGCATTGCCCATCAAAGTCAGAACGGTGCAACGCAGAAGCCCACGCGAGGATATATGTACGACGTATGCCACAACAGCAGCCTTATGCGTAACAAGGCATGTCGTGGGCGTGGATTACATATTCCCACACAGGACATCTACCGTTGCTTTGTCTTCGACTTTGATTTGGAATTTGCTAGATTCGAGCAGTCAAGGAACAAAGCGCTATGGTAAACGCCTTTTCGATATGTATATGTCTCCCCCCCACCCGGCTTCTGCACTTCGAGGACACGGATGCACGCTCTCGGGCATTGCCGTTCGTGGTGAAGACGGGTGCAAATATACGAAAGATTATGTCACATGCAAAGGAAAGTCGTCATTTTTTTCGTTTCAGCCGTTTTTTTCTGACGCGGCGGCCAGGCGCAACGGCTCGTGTATGCCGCAATGGGCTGGTTCGGTGGTGACAAGGCGAGGAGGAAGGGAGGGAGGCGAGCCGGGAAGGGAGGGAGGAGGGAGGGGAAGGGGAAGGGGGCTGTCGGCGGACGTACCGCAGACAACTGAACTGGGACGTACCGCCGACCACTGAACTGGGTGAAACGACACTCTGCCCGCCGGCATGGAGCCGGCGGGCAGAGTGTGAGGAAAGGCCGTTTGGAAAGGCCGTGGATGAGCGGGGTGGGGTGGGCGGCGGCTCAGTTCACCTTGAAGGGGCTGATGGGGCCGTTCTGGGGTGCGTTGTCCTCGGCGAGGTGTATGACACCGGCTTTCTGCTCGTAGGCTTCCACGTTCTGCTCGAGCAGACGCATGAGTCGCTTGGCCTGTATGGGGCTCATGATGATGCGGCTCTGCACGTTGGCTCGTGGCACTGATGGGTGGTGGAACACGAAGTCAATCAGGAACTCAGTGGGCGTGAAGCCCATGATGGCGAGGTTGGAGTAGATGCCTTTCTCTACTTCCGGGGTCAGGTTGATTTGCAGCTGGCCCTGCTTCTGGTCGTTGTTGTTTGCCATTGATGTGGTATGTTTGGTTTGTTGGTGGATTGCGATATGGGTTGCCGCGACGGGTTGTGCCGCCACATATTTATTATATATACGCGCGCGAGGCGCAGTGTATGGCCGTCGCCCGCGTTTTCGGCGTGCAAATATCGCAAGAATCCTCGACATGGCCAAATTTTCGGGAGAAGAAAGAAGCATAGCGACGAAAAATGCCCCCGGCGCCCGCCCGGGCCGTGGTCCGCGGCCGTGTGGGGCGCCAGGGGCAGACCCCCGGCCGTTGTGTCGCCGCCATGCTTCGGCCTGGTGCTAACGCTGCCTCTTGCGCAGCGCAGCCCTCTCCTCATCGTTGAGGTCGAGCTGCTCGAAGAGCGCCAGTAGGGCATCGAGGCGGTTGTCCCACCCCTTGGCGAAGGCAGCGCGCAGGGGTTTGTTCTTCACCACGTTGGCCAGGAAGGTGCGTCGCTGCTCGGTGAGCTGTGTGGCCATCTGGCGTGCGCGCTCGCGTGTGCCCATGAGGCGCTTGGCGGCATTCACGGTTTTGCGGCCCACGATGCCGTCGGCCTCCACGCCGAGCAGCCTCTGTGCGTGGCGTATGGCTGTGGTGCCCGAGTGCCAGTGCCAGTCGGCCAGCGCCAGCGCGTAGCAGTCGAAGGGCAGCACGTCGGCGCGCAGTGGTTGCCAGTAGAGGTATGACACTATCGTCTCCCATTCGGTGAAGGTCATGGCCCGGAGGTCGTCGGCGGTGGGGCGTGGCTTCTGGCAGATGGCGGTGCGCCACACGTTGAACACGCGCATGGTGACGCCCATCATGGTCGAGGCGCCGCTGTCGTTGGGGTGGTTGCAGAAGGCGAAGGGCATGGCGCGCTGGTAGGCGTCCTCGATGTCCTCGCCTGGGGCCACGTTGGTGGCTCCTTCCCAGCGTATGAGGAAGCGCAGGAAGGCCAGGTATCTCTGTGTGAACATGGCTTGTGTGTGGGGTTAGTGGGTTTGTACGGGTTCATCCCATGGCCATGATGCAGCCCTGCGTGGTCAGCGTGGCTGCTATGGCGGTGAGGATGGTGATGATGATGTCTATGGCACGCTTGATGGCGCGCCGTGTGGTGTCTTTCATGGCATTGGTGTTTCAGGGGTTAGTGATGGCCGCCGTGCGGCGTGGTGGAAAACGAGTCCCCCGGCCGCGTGTGGCGGCCGGGGGTGGATGTCACGCCTTAGGGCGTTGGGGTGTCGTCGTCGTCGCCGGTGTCGATGGCGTCCTGCACGAGGTCCTTCATGTCCTTGACGGCGGCCTTGATGAGCTTCTTGGTGGGGCTGATCTCGAACTTGGCCTTGGTGAGCTCGGCCTTGAGCTCGCCGCTGGGGCGGAAGCGCACGTTGACGCGCTTGATCATCGAGGGCACGAACTTCTTGGCCTCCTCGGCGCCCTCGCCGGAGAAGGTGGGGTAGAGGGTGCCGAGCTGCCCGATGCGGATCTCGCGGCCCTTGAGGAGCTCGCGCTTGGCGATGTCGAGGGTGGCGCGCACGACGGCCTCCACGTCGGTCTGCGTGACGGTGGTTTCGGCCGAGGCCTGCTTGGCGATGTCCTCGAAGGAGAGGGTTTCGTTCACTGCGCTGGCGTAGGCACGTACCTCGCCGGTGTCCGGGTTCTTGATGGCAACCAGGGCATACTTCATAGTTGACATGTGAGTGGTGTGTTAGATTTGGGGTTAATAGATAAGGTTTGCTGTGCGGGCGTGCGCCCCGCGTGGGGGGGGCGGCGGTGTGCCCGGCTCTTCCGGAAGTGCGGTGCAAAGGTACGGCATCTTTGCCATCCGTGCAAGCGCCGGCGCGGAATGAGCGCGGAATGACCCGGCGGAAAAGCGCCGGGCACAGCGGCGGACCTCGGCGGAAAAGCGCCGGGCACGGCGGCGGACCTCGGCGGAAAAGCGCCGGGCACAGCGGCTGACCCCGGCGGTTGAAACGAAAGAACGGCTATCCTCCCGGACAGTCGTTCCAACAAAATCATTTACCTTATAAACTAACTAACTAAAATCTCAATGCATGAAATGAGAAACAATCTTTCTAACCTTATGGCCTCACGGCTGCAGACGGGCGTTACCCTTTTATTGCTTTGGGAAGAAGGTGTGACGGCCGGAATCGCTTTTCTGACCCCTTCGTTCCTTTTGACGCTGCAAAGGTACGGCGGAAATGGCGGAAAGGCATCATATTTATGCTGAAAAACATAAATATGGTGCCTTTCCTTGACGTGTGTCAACCAAATACATGTTGTACAACACATTCTTGGGGATGATTGCCGGCAGTCGGGGGCCTTGGTATTGACGCCGATGGCCGGGAAGGCGTTGGTGGTGCTATCCTACCTGGCAGCCGGGCTTCACGTCGCGCGACGGGGCGATGATGGTGAGCTGTCCGTCGGCATTGACGGCAGAGAGGATCATGCCCTGGCTCTCGTGGCCCATCATCTTGCGTGTGGGGAAGTTGGCGATGAAGCACACCTGCCGGCCCACGAGCTCCTCGGGGTTGGGGTAGCTCTGTGCGATGCCGCTGAGGATGGTGCGTGTGGCCTTGGCATCCTCGCCTGTGGCGGCGATGCCGCCGTCGGCAATCTCGAACTTGAGGAGCTTGTTGCTTTTCTTCACCTTCTCGCAGGCGAGGACGGTGCCCACGCGGATGTCGAGCTTCTCGAAGTCGTCGTATGTCACTTCCTTCTTCACTGGTTCGGGGCGGTAGTTGGCGGCTTCGTTTTCCTTCTTGATGCGCGCCAGGCGGTCGGTCTGGGCCTTGATGGCGTCGTCGTCGATTTTCTCGAAGAG
>JAFSVI010000103.1 GCA_017445145.1 Bacteroidaceae bacterium
GCCACAGCGTGACCATGCAGAACGTGGGCTACAACCAGCCCACAAACGTAGGCTTCTACTTCGGAGCCGAGCTTGAGGGCAGCGGACGCCTGTTCCGAGGCTGGCAGTTCTGAACCATGACATTGCTCTTCCCTTCGCAACGAATCCCACGGCTCGCTCGCATCGCCTCTGACCAAGTGGCTTGCCCGAATCGCCTCCGGCCCCAATTCCCTATCACAAACCTATAATTTCGTCTATTGCTGCGGCTGCCAGCCGCACCGCCCACAACCAGTAACTATTCACCATTCATCCTTCAATCCCCCATGCGTACACCCCTTCCTCTCCTTCTCCTCCTCTCCATCCCCGTTTGTGCCACAGCAGCACCCCAGGCACTGCGCCTGACCTCGCCCGATGGGCTCACCTACATTGACATCAGCGCTGCCGGAGGGCGTGCCACCTACGCCGCTGGCTGCCGTAAGGTGCTTCCCGCCAAGAAGAAAGCAACACCCGCCGACACCATCGACGTGCCACTGCTCGAGGCATCGCCCCTCGGCCTGAAGAGCAACATAGGCACATGGGACGACGGACTGGCCATCGCCGACGTTGCCTACGGCAAGAACCCCACTGTCGAGACCTATGACCTGCGCCAGGCCAAGCAGTCGCACATACGCTATGAGTACAACTCATGCACCCTGATGCTCAAGAACCAGCGCGGACAGCTGCTCGGCGTCACCTTCCAGGTGTCAAACAACAACGTTGCCTTCCGCTACACCTTCCCACAGCAGGACGAGACGCTTGCCGCCGTTGTCACGGAGGAACTCACGGGCTTCGACCTTCCTGCCGAGGCCACCGCATTCATCTGCCCGCAGAGCAACCCCATGATTGGCTGGAAACGCACAAAGCCATCCTACGAGGAGAACTATATCTGGGACCAACCTGCAACAACACGCTCGCAGTATGGCCACGGATGGACGTTCCCCTGTCTCTTCCGCATCCCAGCACAGGGGGCAGGGGGCGCTGCCACTTCCGCCTCGGCGTGGCTCCTCATCTCTGAGACGGGCGTCGGCAGCGACTACTGTGCCTCACATCTCAGCGACGCCACGCCCGACGGCCTCATGCGCATCGCCTTCCCCTTGGAGGGCGAGAACAACGGCTTCGGCTCCACCGGCGCGCAGATAGGCCTGGCGGCCGACGGCACCTCGCCCCACAATGATGCCTATGGCCACACACCATGGCGCACCATCACGCTTGGCACGTCGCTGCAGCCCATCGTGGAGACGACCATCCCCTGGGACGTCGTCGAGCCGCTCTATGCCCCCAGCACGGAGTACAAGGGTTCGCGCAACACGTGGTCGTGGATTATCTGGCAGGACGCCAGCATCAACTACGATGACCAGGTGGCATTCATCAACCTTGCCGCCGACATGGGCTGGGAGGGCTGCCTCATCGACGGAGGATGGTACAAGAACATCGGTCGCCAGGGCATGGAGCGTCTTTTCGCCCTTTGCCGTGAGAAGAATGTGAGGCCATGGGTGTGGTACAACAGCAATGGCGGCTGGAACGACGCCCCGCAGTGTGCCCGCAACTGCATGGCATCGCCCATACTGCGAAAGGCTGAGATGCGCTGGCTGCGCGACGGCGGCGTGGCAGGCATCAAGGTGGATTTCTTTGCCGGCGACAAGCAGGAGACCATGCGCCTGTATGAGGCCATACTCAGCGACGCCAACGACTATGGCCTGCAGGTCATCTTCCACGGATGCACACTGCCGCGAGGCTGGGAGCGCATGTACCCCAACTACTGCGGCTCGGAGGCTGTGCTCGCCAGCGAGAACCTCGTCTTCAGTCAGGGATTCTGCGACATGGAGGCGCGCCACGCTTGCCTACACCCCTTCGTGCGCAATGCCGTGGGGAGCATGGAGTATGGCGGCACGGTGCTGCAGCGGCGCCTCAACCGCAACGCCGATGGTGGCAGCACACGCCGCACCAGCGACGTCTTTGAGCTTGCCACGGCAATAGCCTTCCAGTGCTCGGGACAGAACTTCGCACTCACACCGCGCAACCTCACCGAGCAGCCCGCCTTCGAGCTCGACTTCATGCGCCAGGTGCCCACGACATGGGATGAGACGCGGTTGCTCGACGGCTATCCCGGCAAGTACATCGTCATGGCACGCCGCCATGCCGACCGCTGGTATGTCGTGGCCATGAATGCCGAAGGCGAGCCGCTGAAGCTCGCCATCGACCTATCGGTGCTCAACGGTTTCCCCGTGAAGGAGTTCACTCTCCTCAGCGACGGCCCCACAGGCACCACACCGCAGCAGACCACAGCCAAGGCCGACAAGCGCGGACGCCTGCAGCTCACCATACAGCCGCAGTGTGCTGCCGTAATGTTCTGAACGTGAGCGCCCTGGCGGTGCGCATCAACGATACTTGAAACTGGAGCCTCCGACGAACTCACGCATGATGGACGTCGGGGGTATCTCTTTGTCGCTGACGGGCGTGAAGAAACGTATGAACTTCAGCAGTCGGCGTGCCTCGCCATATTCGGGGCAGTTGCGCGGGATGGCGCTGAGGATGAGTTCGGCGTGGGAGCGCAGCACGGCAAACTCGATGTTGAGTGCCGAGTTGAACATGGCGTCGGCTGTCTCCTGGTAGGGCATGATCCACTGCTCCTCGCCGTCGCACACGTTGGGCCACTGGCTGATGGTCTGTCGCGCCGTGAAGGCTCCTTTGTTGTAGTCGCGGATGATGCGCCTCAGGAGGCGGTTGTCCTGCGTGGGCACCCAGTTGTGGTCGTCGAGCGAGACGCTTGTCAGCGCCGAGACGAATATCTTGTACTTCTTGTCATCGGGGATGTCGGCCGTGAGTGTGGGGTTCAGGGCGTGTATGCCCTCGACGATGAGCACGCTGTCGCGTTGCAGGCGGAGGCGTTTGCCATTGTACTCGCGCAGCCCCGTGGTGAAGTTGAACTCCGGCACCTCCACGCGCTCGCCGGCGAGCAGACGGTTGATGTGGTCGTCGAGTAGCTTGGTATCGACGGCGGTGATGTTGTCGAAGTCGAACTGACCGTTGGGAAGGCGCGGTGTGTCCTCGCGGTTGACGAAGTAATCGTCAGTGGAGATGGACAGCGGCCTGATGCCGCACGCCAGCAGCTGCACGGCCAGGCGCTTGCAGAAGGTGGTCTTGCCGGAACTCGAGGGGCCGGTGATGAGCACCACGCGTGTGGGGTTGTCGGCGCGCACGCGGCGGTCAATCTCCTCGGCAATCTGCACAATCTTCTTCTCCTGCAGCGCCTCGCTCACCTGTATGAGTTCCGAGGCGAAGCCGCTTTGTATGGCGCGGTTGACGTCGCCGGCGTTGGAGAGCCGCATGATGATGTCCCAGTGCAGCTTCTCGGCGTATGCCTCGAAGGTCTTGTGCTGGTCGCTGTGGCTGTTGAGCACGAGTGGGTTGCGGCGGTCGGGCTGGCGCAGCAGCAGGCCGTCGCCATAGCGCTCCAGCCCCCACACCTGCAGGTAGCCTGCCGAGGGCACGAGGGGGCCGTAGAAGTAATCGACGGTGTCGCCCAGCATGTAGTAGTCGGTGTAGAGCTGGCCGCTGGTCTCCAAGAGCTTCACCTTGTCGGTGAAGCCGCGCTCGCGGAACACACGCACGGCCTCCTCCGTCGGGGCCTCGAAGCGGCGGAAGGGCATGTCCAGGCGCACTATCTCGGCCATGCGCTGGCGTATGCTCTCCACGTCGGCGTCGGTGAGCGGCTCGGGTGTGCGCCGCTTGAAGTTGCAGTAGTAGCCGTGGGCCAGCGGGTGCTCGATGAAGAGCTTGCTGGCGGGAAAGACGTCGGTGGCGGCCTTGTAGAGCAGGAAGCACAGCGAGCGCACATACACGCGGTGGCCGGACCCCGAGGTGGCGTCGAGAAATTCCACGTCGCGGTTTTGGAAGAGGCGGAACTTCAGGCCCTGGGAGGTGCCGTTGACGCGTGCCGACACCACGGGGAAGGCCATGTGGAGGTCGGTGGCGAAGTCCTGATAGACGTCGAGCAGCGACGTGCCCTCGGGGAAGCTGCGCGTGACGTCGTTGTTCTTGCAGCGGATTTGTAGCATAGTGTGTGGGTTGGGGGTTAAGGCGTTGGTGAGCGTATGCTTACGGCAGACCCCGCAGGATGGCTTGCGGTGTGTGCCAAGCCCTGCGGGGTCTGTGTGGGTGTGGTGTCGTCAGAAGGTGGCGTTGCCGGGTGTGCGCGGGAACGGTATGACGTCGCGTATGTTCTGCATGCCTGTGACGAAGAGTATGAGGCGCTCGAAGCCCAGCCCGAAGCCGGCGTGTGGGCACGACCCCCAGCGGCGGGTGTCGATGTACCATCCGAGGTGTGTCTTGTCCATCTCGCGGCGGTCAATCTCGGCCATGAGCTTGTCGAGGCTCTCCTCGCGCACCGAGCCGCCGATGATCTCGCCGATGGCAGGGAAGAGCACGTCGGTGCCCTGCATGGTGGGCCCGGGTGCCACGGCTCCCTTGTAGCCCACGGAGCCTCCGTCGGGTGTCTCGGGGTTCTGCTTCATGTAGAACGACTTGAAGGCGCGCGGGTAGTCGGTCATGATGACGGGACACTTGAAGTGCTCCTCGACGAGGTAGCGCTCGTGCTCGCTGGCCAGGTCGTCGCCCCACTGGCATGGGAACTCAAACTTGCGGCCGTCCTTGATGGCCTGTTGCAGGATGTTGATGCCCTCGGTGTAGGGCAGGCGCACGAACTTCCCCTGCAGCACGCCCTGCAGGCGCTCGATGAGTGTCTTGTCAATCATCTGGTTGAGGAAGGCGAGGTCGTCCTGGCAGTGGTCCAGCGCCCAGCGCACGCAGTACTTGATGAAGTCCTCCTCGAGGTCCATGAGCTCCTCCTGGTCGTAGAACGCCATCTCGGGCTCTATCATCCAGAACTCGGCCAGGTGGCGAGGTGTGTTGCTGTTCTCGGCGCGGAAGGTGGGTCCGAAGGTGTAGATTTGTCCGAGGGCCGTGGCTCCAAGCTCGCCCTCGAGCTGTCCGCTGACGGTGAGTGCCGTCTGCTCGCCGAAGAAGTCGTCGTCGTAGGTGATCTGCCCGTTGGCATCCTTCTTGAGGTCGTAGAGGTTCTTCGTCGTCACTTGGAACATGTTGCCGGCGCCCTCGCAGTCCGAGGCGGTGATGAGCGGCGTGTGGAAGTAGTAGAAGCCGTGCTCGTGGAAGTATGTGTGGATGGCCATGGCCATGTTGTGGCGTATGCGCATGACGGCGCCGAAGGTGTTGGTGCGAAGGCGCATGTGGGCGTGCTGGCGCATGTACTCGAAGCTCTGCCCCTTCTTCTGCATGGGGTAGTCGGCACCGCAGACGCCGAGCACCTCGATGTCGGTGGCCTGTATCTCCACGGCCTGGCCGCTGCCCACGCTCTCCACGAGCTGCCCGGTGACGCTGAGGCACGCGCCCGTGGTGACTTGCTTCATGAGCTCGTCGTCGAACTTGTCGGCGGCAGCCACCACCTGTATGTTCTTGATGGTGGAGCCGTCGTTGAGGGCGATGAAATAGACGCTCTTGGAGCCGCGGCGTGTGCGCACCCAGCCCATGGCAGTGACTTGCTGTCCGGGCTGGCTGGCGAGCAGGTCGATTATCTTTGTACGTTTCATAATGGTGTGATCGGAGTGTTCGGAATAGTCGGAGTGATAGGAATGGTCTGAGTACCCGGAGTGGTCAGAGTGACCCGTGTGATTGGGACTGCCAGGGTGCTCGTGGGTGCTTGGGATGGCCGTGCAGCCGGTGGCTCACTCGAAGGCCCCCATGCGCAGCATATCCACCTCTTTCTCGGTGAGGTAGCGCCAGTCGCCGCGCCGCAGGTTCTTCTTGGTGAGTCCTGCGAAGAAGGTGCGGTCGAGCTTGGTGACCTTGTAGCCCAGGTGCTCGAAGATGCGTCGCACGATGCGGTTGCGCCCGCTGTGTATCTCTATGCCCACCTGCTTCTTGTCTGTGGGGCTGGCATATTCGATGGCATCGGCGCGGATGTCGCCGTCGTCGAGCGTTATGCCTTCGGCAATCTGGTGCATGTCGGCGGCGGTGACGGCCTTGTCGGTGTGGACGTGGTATATCTTCTTCTTGAGGTACTGTGGGTGTGTGAGCTTGCTGGCGAGTTCGCCGTCGTTGGTGAGCAGGAGCACGCCGGTGGTGTTGCGGTCGAGGCGCCCCACGGGGTATATGCGCTCAGGGCATGCGTCCTTCACCAGGTCCATGACGGTCTTGCGGTTCTGCGGGTCGTCGCTGGTGGTGACGTAGTCCTTGGGCTTGTTGAGCAGCACATACACCTTTTTCTCGATGCGCACGAGCTGGTCGTGGAACTTGACCTCGTCGCTGCGCTTCACCTTGGTGCCGAGTTCGGTGACGACGGTGCCGTTGACGGTGACCACCCCGGCCTCGATGAAGGTGTCGGCCTCGCGGCGCGAGCACACCCCGGCGTTGGCCAGGTATTTGTTGAGGCGGATGGGTGCTTCGGGGTCTATGTGGGCCTCTGAGTACTCTATGCGCTTCTTCATGCTGTATTTGGCATTGGGGTCATAGCCCTGGGTGCGGGGGCGGAAGCCGCCCTTGGCGCCGCCACGGGGCTGGTAGCCGCCGCGCTGCTGGCCGTAGCCGCCACGTTGCTGGCCGTAGCCGCCGCGCTGCTGGCCGTAGCCGCCGCGCTGCTGGTAGCCGCCACGTTGCTGGAAGCCTCCTTCGCGATGGCCGTAGCCTCCTTCGCGATGGCCGTAGCCTCCTTCACGCGGCTGGTAGCCTCCTTCACGTGGCTGGTAGCCTCCCTCACGCGGCTGGTAGCCTCCCTCGTGCTGGCTGTAGCCTCCACGTGGCTGATAGCCTCCCTCGCGCTGCTGGTAGCCGCGTGGCTGGTAGCCTCCCTCGCGCTGCTGGTAGCCGCCGCGTGGCTGGTAGCCTCCTTCACGCTGCTGGTAGCCGCTGCGTGGCTGGTAGCCTCCCTCGCGCGGCTGGTAGGGCCGTGGCTGGTAGCCCCCTTCGCGGGGTTTGAAGCCACCCTCGCGTGGCTGGTAGCTCTCGTCGTGGGCCTGTCCGTCCTGCCCGTAGCGCGGGCGGAAGGTGCGGCGTTCGCCGTCGGAGCCGGCACCATATACGGGTCGCTGTATGCGAGGCCGC
>JAFSVI010000104.1 GCA_017445145.1 Bacteroidaceae bacterium
AAGTTGAAGACATCGGCATTGAAGGTAATCGTGTCACCACGGTAGGTCATCTTAATCTTGGTAGCCCGCACCACGACCTCGCCCAGTTGGTGAACATCCTCAGTCATGCGGCTGCGCTTCTTCATATAGTGCCACGGAGCATCGAAGTAAGTGTTTCGGGCGATGTGACGCACGTGGTAGTTGACGTAGCACGGCTCATAGTCGGGATGCTCGGCACGGATGATGTACCGCTGCTCGCGGGCTGAGATGTTGAAGCGGTAGGCGAAGTCGTCCTTTCCCTATCCTGACCACTGCTGAAACACGTGCATTGTATCGACCACGGTGGAGTCCTCGCGCATCAGTGTGACGAACACATCCTTGATGCCAACGCAGGTAAGGGAGTTCTTCACATGCCCCCAGAGGGCGATGGTGCGCTCTTTCTTCTGGTCTTTCTGATTGGCTTCCTGTGCCTGTGTTGTCAAGGCGACAAGGGCGAGGATGAGGGTGATGATTTGTTGTTTCATGTTGTTGTCCATGAGGATGCATTGTTTATTGTTTCGGATGCAAAGTTACAACACAACCGAGGAATAAGCTTCCGCTTTCACTTGGCATTACTTGGCATTTTACTTTAGGGTACAAAAAAGAGTTTGCAAAACTTTGCAAACTCCTGAAGCAGCGAGTACAGAGCCAAGCTTGCTTGAACTCTGCCGAGTCGCGAAAGGAGTCGCCGAAGGCAACTCCCTATAAGTCGTTGACACTCAAAGTGTCGCTATGAAGTCATCCCAATCCCGACTTCCACCTTTCTTCTGGAACACTTTCTGGTACAATCGGCTTCGTATGCTACTGATGGTAGAAGCATCTTTGCACATCACGGTGGAGATGTCCTTCAGCGGAATCCTCAGTTTAAGCAGCAGCAACACTTGGTATTCAACATCTGACAGACGGAACGACCGCAGCGTGGTGGCGAAGCAGGGATAGACGGGGTGCAGGGCTTCCTCCATCTGCTGCCATTCGTCGGACGAGAGCCGTCCCGTGTCCTGTATGCGCTGCCTCAGCGTAACATAATAATCGGAGTTGAAGAAGTCGGCTGCCACCTCGGCCTGGGCATCGGCCACCTTCTTCGGTGTCAGCAGGTTTCGCTGCTCAATCTCGTGCAACCGCTGTTCTATCTCTTTCTTCTTCCTCCGCATCAGCCAGCCATAGATGGCGAAGGCGAGCGCAATGATGCCGGCCGCACCCATCGCCCACCAGAACAACCGCATCCGCCACGCATACTCCCTGCGGCTCAGTGCCAAGAGGAACGCCTCCATATCCTTGGCCTGCTGAATCATCTCCACACGGCTCACTTCGGCTATGCGGTCGCGCTCGCTATCGGTGATGCGCCGCCAGGTCTCCGTGATGCCCTGCCAGCGGACGGTCATGGAGTCGGCGCTGTGAATCGTGGCATCCATCGTGTCGCCACGTTCTATATACAGCTCATCCCGTACCTCCCATGTCGCCGTGTGCTGCGGGAACAGGTGCTCCTTGTCGCCCTGCCGCTGCATATAGACCAGGTAGTACGTGCCGTCGTCGGAATATACCTTATAGAAACTCTGGCCTCTCTCATTCGGATAGGTCACTATGGTGCTGTCGTGCAGCACTTCCTGCTCCCGCATCCACACGCCCGTGAAGTCGTGGCTGCCGGTCTGTGTGGTGGAAGAACATGCTGCAAGCAGCAACAGCGAAACCAGTGTTGCTGCCAGTCTCTTCAATGTGCTTTTGTCAGGCATTGTTTTCTGCCGCCAAGACAATATATGCCATTGTCAGCGAAAGAGGAGGCGTATTATGAGCGTCTCAGATAACCTCTATGCTTGAGCGCTCCATCCATCCGGTCTTGCCGTCGGCCATGCGTATCTCGACCCACTGGCGCATGGTGTTGTCGGTGATGTCAACGTGTGTGCCTTCGTGGAGTATGAACAGGTCTGTGCCGCCCCGGGATGGTGTGCTCTTGACGAGGGCCGACGGCGTCATGACAACGGCCCCTGTGCGGTTGCGCAGCTGGCTGCGCTGTGTGAAAGCGGCCACATTGGCCATGACACACACGAGCATCGACACCACAGCCCCGGCAAAGGCGGCTTTCTGCATGCCCACACGCGGGACAAAGAGATAGACGGCAGCGAGGAGAAGCATCAACGCAAAGGCGAGCCACCCGCACCAGGTCCACGCGCGAGGGCCGAGCGCGAGCAGCAGTGTGCGCATCGCCGAGACGAAGAAGAACTCTGTCTGCGGCACCACCTTATCGACTGTCTTGGCACGCGCCAGCTCGAGGTTGAAACGCGTGTCGGCATCGGCGGGATTGAGCAGGAGCGAACGCTCGTAGTAGAGTATGGCACGCGCG
The DNA here is from genome assembly GCA_017445145.1 of Bacteroidaceae bacterium. Taxonomy (GTDB): domain Bacteria; phylum Bacteroidota; class Bacteroidia; order Bacteroidales; family Bacteroidaceae; genus Physcousia. The sequence goes on from JAFSVI010000104.1 coordinate 2,357, forward strand.
AGTGAGTCCTGGCGGTAGTAGGCGTTGCCAAGGTTGAAGTATATCTCGGGGCTCTCGCCATTGGCGGCGATGAGGGCTGCATAGAGGCTGGCGGCTCGCGCATAGTCCTCGGCG
>JAFSVI010000105.1 GCA_017445145.1 Bacteroidaceae bacterium
AAGCGGCTACCTAACGCTGAAGAGCTACGACAAGGAGTTCGACTCCTACACCTTGGGTTTCCCCAACCGCGAAGTGGAGCAGGGATTTATCAAATATCTTCTGCCGTTCTATACGCCGCAGCCCGACAACAAGAGCATGTTCGCCATTGCCCGCTTTGTCAAGGATGTGCGCAGTGGCGATGCCAAGGGTTTCATGCGCCGCCTGCAGGACTTCTTTGCCGGCGGCGACTATCAGGTGGTGGGCAACACGGAGAAGTATTTCCAGAACACGCTGTATGTGTTCTTCCGCCTCCTGGGCTTCTACGTCAACGTGGAGCGGCACACCACTGGCGGCCGCATGGACGTGCTCATCGAGACGCCCGCCTACATCTACATCCTTGAGCTGAAGGTGAACCAGACGGCAGCCGCCGCCCTGCGGCAGATAGAGGAAAAGGGCTACGCCCTGCCCTTTGCCTCCGACCCCCGACGCCTGTTCAAGATCGGCATCAACTTCCAGACAGACACCAAGCTGATCGACGACTGGCAGATAGCATAGGTTTGTTCAACCGCATATAGTGAAAACGTATAGCTGAGTCCTTAAGCTTTTGCCCTTTCTCCGAAGTGTCGGAGCGACCAAAGGTCGAGCGCAGCGTCTTGGTGGTACGATTGCTGATAATCATATCCTCTTTCTTCCCAATTGTGGTGCGATTGAGTTGTTAAAAGTGCAAAAAGAGAGTTGTATGTGCATCTTTTTTTGTACCTTTGTGGCCGTTATGTATAGTTTGAAGGAAAGTTGGATTGCGATGTTCGGCACAATGCCGATGAGCGACTGGGACGGCAAGATGTACTGTGTGGAGACCGATGCCGCCAAGACGTTCCGCACGAACGAGACACAGGGTTTCATTTCGGCTTACACGTTCACGCTGGTAACGGGAGGCTGGCTGCAGTTATTGTGCAATGGCCGGTTGCTGACTTTGCGTGCCGACGACCTCTATTTCTATTCGCCTGGGTTGCAGGTCACGATTGTCTCAGCATCGGAGGACTATCGCGGCATCTGCCTGATGGCCGACGAGCATACCACCATTGAGATGCCCACCGTTCGCGACCTGGTGCACATAGCGTGCCGGCCCATCGTGCAGCTTCACGAGCCGAAAATCGCACTGCCTCACCCCACGGCGCTGCATCTGGCAGCGCGTATGCGCGAAATCATCAGATACCTGCACTCGGACCACATCTACAAGCGGGAGGTCGTGAGCATGCTTTATGCCGTGTTCCTGCTCGATGTGCAGAATGTGCAGCAGCGGGCCATCGGCCACCTGCCTACGCCGCAGCGTGTGGAGGAAATCTTCATCGGTTTCATCCGGCTGTTGCCCCGGCATTTCATCGCGCACCGCGACATTGCTTTCTACGCCTCTGCCCTTAGCATCTCCTCGGTCTATCTCTCGCGTGTCGTCCGTAGGGTTACGGGGCGCACCGTCATCGACTACATCAACCAGATGCTGCTGATGGAGGCTTCCTTCCTGTTGCGCACCACGTCGATGAGCATCGCCCAGGTGGCCGACCGCCTGCGTTTTGCCGATGCGCCCTCGTTCAGCAAGTTCTTTTCGCGCCTGAAAGGCATGTCGCCAAGGGAATATAGGGCGGGGAAATAGGAGTCTCCGTCTGGCGTCAATGCCGTGGAGGTGGTATTGTCGCGGCGTGTGTGGGGGGGGGCCGCGGCGTGTATGGAGTCTTGCCGCGGGTTTGTCGGGAACTTGCCGCGGCGTGTGTGTGAACTTGCCGCGGGGTTGTTGGTGTCTGGCCACGAAAAAGTGGCAGCCCCGGGGTGGAGACTGCCACTATTGGTTGCCGCATATTGTGATGTGGCGAGTAGGGTAGCGGCTGCCCGCTGTGCGGGTGTTGGGACCCGCTGTGCGGTTGTTGCGGCCGTTGTGGGCTGGTGTTGTGTCAGATGACCTCTATGCCCTGCTCAGCACAGAGCTTGAGGCTGAGTTCCTTGAGCTTGAACTTCTGTATCTTGCCGGAGCCGGTGAGTGGGAATTCCTTGACGAAAAACACGTACTTGGGAATCTTGTAGCGTGCTATCTTGCCCTTGCAGAAGTCGCGCACGTCCTCGGGTTCCATGGTGGCATCCTCGTGGAGGATGATGAATGCTCCCACCTCCTCGCCGTATTTCTTGGATGGCACGGCGGCGACCTGCACGTCCTTGATGCCCGGCATGTGGTAGAGAAATTCCTCTATCTCGCGTGGATACACGTTCTCGCCGCCTCGGATGATCATGTCCTTGATGCGCCCTGTGATGCGGTAGAAGCCGTTCTCGTCCTTCACGCCGAGGTCTCCGCTGTGGAGGAATCCGTTGTTGTCGATGACCTCGGCCGTGGCTGTCGGATTCTTGTAGTAGCCCTTCATGACGTTGAAGCCGCGGCAGCACATCTCGCCCTGCACGCCCGTGGGGCATTCGTCGCCCGTGTCGGGGTCGAGCACCTTGACTTCGACGAATGGGAAGTCGCGGCCCACGGTGGTGCATCGCTGCTCGAAGGAGTCGTTGAGGCACGTCTGCGTCATTCCCGGCGACGACTCCGTGAGGCCATAGACGGAGGTGATGGTCATGAACATCTTCTCGGAGACCTGCTTCATCAGCTCCACGGGGCATAGCGAGCCCGCCATGATGCCAGTGCGCAGGCTCGACATGTCGAACATGTCGAACATGGGGTGGTTCATCTCGGCAATGAACATGGTGGGCACGCCGTAGAGCGCCGTGCAGCGCTCCTTGTGGACCGATGCGAGCACGACGAGCGGGTCGAACTTTTCCACCATGACCTGTGTGCATCCGTGGGTGAGGCAGTTCATGGTGGCGAGCACCACTCCGAAGCAGTGGAACAGCGGCACGCATACGCATAGCTTGTCGGCCTGTGTGAAGCCCATGTTCTCGCCTGTGAAGTAGCCGTCGTTGGAGATGTTGTAGTGGGTGAGCATGACGCCCTTGGGGAAGCCTGTGGTGCCGGAGGTGTATTGCATGTTGCACACGTCGTGGCACGAGACGTTGCGCTTGGCGTCGGTGAGTGTCTGGTCCTCGATGTTGCGGCCCAGGAGCAGCAGCTCGGCGGTGTTGTACATGCCCCGGTATTTCTCCATGCCGATGAACACCACGTTCTTCATGCACGGGAAGCGCTCGCTCTTGAGGTGTCCGCGCTCGCACTCGCGCAGCTCGGGCAGCATCTTGTAGGTCATATCGACGTAGTCGGCCTCCCAGGTGCCGTCGGTGATGCACAGCGTGTGCATGTCAGAGTCCTTGCACAGGTACTCCAGCTCGGCCTGCTTGTAGTTGGTGTTGACGGTGACGAGCACGGCTCCTATCTTGGCCGTGGCGTAGAGGAAGGTGAGCCAGTCGGGGACGTTGGTTGCCCAGATGCCCACATTGGAGCCTTTCTCCACGCCAATGGCGAGGAGGCCCTTGGCGAGGGCGTCCACACGCTCGTTGAACTTGGCCCATGTGAAGCGTAGGTCGCGGTCGGAATATACGATGTACTCTTTGTCGGGTGTCACGGTGGCCCAGTGTTCGAGCCAGTCGCCGAGTGTGCGCTCGTAGAGCTGGTAGCCTACGCCGCCTGTCTCGGCGGGATATTTTCTGTCTGTGTCCATGCTGCAATCTGCATTCTTCGTTATGTGTTCAACATTCTGCATCCGCTCAGAACGGTATATATACCACGGCGAGTATCTTGGCGGCCTGGCCGTTGGCGCCATGCACGTGGTGCTCCACGATGCTGTCGTAGAAGATGCTGTCGCCCTCGTGCAGGAGGTATGTCTCGCGGCCGTAGGCTATCTCGAGTTCACCCTGCATGACGTAGATGAACTCCTCGCCCTCGTGGGCCGAGAGCTTGAATGTCTGCTCCTCGGTGGGGTTGATGTCGATGACGAATGGCTCCATGTGTCGCCCGGCCTTGTGCTTGGCCAGGGAGTGGTATTCCATGTTCTTGCGCGCGTCGGCGGCGTCGTTGCTGAAGCTGATGCTGTGGTCGCGCTCGCGGTCGGCAGCGCGGCACACGGCGGGTCCGAGCTCGTCGTTGTCGTCGAGGAAGGTGCCGAGGCGCACTCCCAGTGCGCGTGCCACCTTGATGAGCGGCCCGAGCGACGGCAGGTTGCTTTCATTTTCGATGCTCTGGATTTGCTCCACGGAGAGTCCGCTGCGCTCGGCAATGTCCTCCACGGAGATGTTCTTTGTCTGGCGGAAGCTGCGTATCTTGGCTCCCACGACGTTTGTGTTTTGTTCCATGATTGTTTTAAGTGTGCTTGGTGTTGTTGCTGTTAGCTGAAAATGATGGTCTTGTTCTTGTAGGTGAGGATCTTGCGCTCTATGTGCTTGGTGACGGCGCGCGACAGCACTATCTTCTCCAGGTCCTGGCCCTTGCGCACGAGGCTGTCGGGGGTGTCTTTGTGGGATATGCGCGCCACGTCCTGCTCGATGATAGGCCCGGCGTCGAGCTCGGCGGTGACGTAGTGGCTTGTGGCGCCGATGATCTTCACGCCCCTGGCCCACGCCTGGTGGTAGGGCTTGGCGCCCACGAACGCTGGCAGGAAGGAGTGGTGTATGTTGATGATGTGGTGTGGGTAGCGCGCTATCATCTCGTCGGATATGATCTGCATGTAGCGTGCCAGCACTATGAACGTGACGTGCTCGCGCTCGAGCAGCTCCATCTCCGCCGCTTCCACCTCGGCCTTGTTGCTGTGGTCCTTGCGTATGCTCCACACGTGGAAGGGGATGTCAAACTGCTCGGCCACGAAGCGCAGGTCCTCGTGGTTGCTGACGATGCATGGTATGTCCACGGCCCACTCTCCGGCCTTGTAGCGTGCGAGCAGGTCGTAGAGGCAGTGGCTCATGCGGCTGACGAAGATGGCCATGCGTGGCCGCTCGTCGGAGAAATAGAGGTTGAATGTCATGGCATAGCGCTGTGCGTAGAGCGTCTGCAGGTAGTCCATGACTTTCTCGCGCGGGATGAGGAATCTCTCGAGTTCCCACTCTATGCGCATGAAGAAGATGCCGTCCTCGCGGTCCACATACTGGTCGAGATAGACGATGTTGCCGTGGTTGTCGGTGATGAATTTGGTGACCTCGGAAATGATGCCGGGCTGGTCAGGGCAGTGCAGGAGTAGTATGGCGTTGGCTGACATGCGGCTTGTTTGGGTTGAAAATCGGGCGCAAAAGTAGCAAGAAAACTATGAAATGTCGCACATATTGTCAAAAAAGTTGGATTAAGCGGCAATATTTTGTCCGATTCCGAGGAATCTCAGGATTTTTGACTACCTTTGCGCCCGAAATGTCAAGCTACGCCACCGAGGGACAACAGACGCGAGCCTATTCAGCATACTACGGGCTGTGGATAGGCATCTGTTGGACGATGAGCTTCGCGCTCACCGTCTATGGCCTCACACACCCCTTGGCAGCCAACGTGGGCACGCTCGTCGGCATAGCATCGCTGCCGCTGGCCGTGTGGCTCCTGCGCGGCTTCCGCGACCATGTGGCCGGTGAGCTGCCGTTGCGCCGCGCGTGGCACATGGCGTGGATGTCTATGCTCGGCGCGGCACTCATCACGTCGCTGGCGCAGTACATCTACTTCGCACACATCGACGGCGGCGCCATGCTGCGCGCCTACACCGACATTCTTGCGCAGCCACAGGCGCAAGAGCTGCTGAGGCAGCTGCTGCCGGGCCAGGACACCGACGCCCTGACGGCCGAGGCGTTGGAGGCGCTGGCCACGACGTCGGCCGTGCAGCTGACGTTCCAGTTCCTGTTCTGGAACGTCCTGCTGGCCACCGTGTGCTCGCTGCCCGTGGCGCTAGCTGCCAAGAGCCCGCTGCGCAAGGCGGCGGACAAACCGTGAAAGCATCACCGAAAACGCAAAGAATCATCATGGATGTATCAATCATAGTGCCCCTGTTCAACGAGGAGGAATCGCTGCCGGAGCTCCACGCCTGGATCAAGCGCGTGTGCGACGCGCAGGGGCTCACCTACGAGGTCATCTTCGTCAACGACGGCTCCACAGACGCCTCGTGGCACGTCATCGAGGGCCTGGCGGCCGCCAACCCCGAGGTCCACGGCATCTGCTTCCGCCGCAACTATGGCAAGAGCCCGGCGCTCTACTGCGGCTTCCGCGCGGCCAAGGGCGACGTGGTCATCACCATGGACGCCGACCTGCAGGACTCGCCCGACGAAATCCCCGAGCTGCGCCGCATGATTGTGGACGACGGCTACGACCTCGTCAGCGGCTACAAGCAGAAACGCTACGACCCCCTCTCCAAGACCATACCCACCAAGCTCTTCAACGCCACGGCGCGCGCCGTGAGCGGCATCCACAACCTCCACGACTTCAACTGCGGCCTCAAGGCTTATCGCCAGGACGTGGTGAAGAACATCGAGGTCTATGGCGAGATGCACCGCTACATCCCCTACCTGGCCAAGAATGCCGGCTTCACGCGCATCGGCGAGAAGGTGGTCCACCACCAGGCCCGCAAGTACGGCTCCACCAAGTTCGGGCTGGACCGCTTTGTCAACGGCTACCTGGACCTGATGACGCTGTGGTTCCTGAGTCGCTTCGGCCTCAAGCCCATGCACGTGTTCGGCCTGTGGGGGTCGGTGATGTTCATGCTGGGCTTCATTGCCGTGGTCGTCGTTGGTGCCAACAAGCTCATAGCCCTCAGCAACGGCACCCCCGCGCGCTTGGTCACCGACTCGCCCTATTTCTACATCGCGCTGACGATGATGCTACTCGGCACACAGCTCTTTGTGGCCGGATTCCTCGGCGAACTCGTCAGCCGCAACTCCGACTTGCGCAACAATTATCAGATTGCCCGGGAGATATGAGCCGCATGACGTCTGCCGCACACAAACGTACCGAGCTGCAAAGCCGCACCGGGGGGCTGGCGCCCGTGCGCGACGGCCGCCAGCGGCGCCTGCCGCGTTGGGCGTGGCGCAATATGCTGGCCGGCATGGCATCGGTGGTGCTCGCGGCGGCCCTTGCGGCATGCGACGACGTGTCGTGTCCGCTCAACAACACCGTGGCGAGCGTCTATAACTTCTATGCCTCGGCGCGCGATGCCGACGGCGTGTTCCACGCCGGGGCGGCTGTCAGCGTCGGCGACACCATCACCGTCACGGCCACGGGCACCGACGAGGTGCTCGTCAACAAGAAATACGCCGTGGCCACGCTGTCGCTGCCCGTGAGCTTCTATGCCGCCGCCGACACGCTCATCTGGACCTTCACCGACACACAAAGCCGACACGCTGCCGACACCATCGTCGTCGTCAAGACCAACCGCCACCATTTCGACGACCCCTCGTGCCCAGCCCACATGTGGCACCACATCGACAGCGTGGCCCACACGCGCAACGTCATCGACACCGTGCTCATTGCCAACGCCGACGTCAACTACGACGGGCTTGAGAACATACAGATATACTTCCGCACCGACGACACCACAGACGGCACCGACGACACCACAGACGATGACGACGACACCACCGACGGCACCGACGACACCACCGCCACGGATGCCGACACCACTGCCACGGATGCCGACGACACCACTGCCGCCACAGAATAACTTCACCCCCGACCCACACCACCACATCAAACACCCCACCACCCATAGCATGACACCACCCACCACACCACGCACCCTCGCGGCGAGGCTCATAGCCCTGCTGGCCCTGGCCGCATGCTTGGCGCAGCCCGTTGCCGCCCAGACGCCGAAGAGCGAGGGCGAGGTGGTCGAGGCCGTGGAGGACGCCGTCAAGCAGAAGAAGGTCCACTTCTTCGAGGGCGTGGCCGTGGGTGCCGACCTCGTCGGCCTTGTGATGAAGGTGGCCGGCAGCGACTGGGCGCAGATGGAGGTGCTTGCGCGCGTGAACCTATTAGATAAAATCTTCCCCATCTTCGAGCTGGGCTACGGCAGCTCCAACCACGAGGGCCGCGAGCTCGACAACCGCTTCAAGGTCGATGCCTTCTATTTCCGTGCCGGATTGGACTATAACTTCAACAAGAAGCACAATGGCAACCGCATGTTCCTCGGCCTGCGCTATGGCTTCTCGCCATACAACTACCACTTCAGCGCCGCCACGCCCCTCACCGACCCCGTGTGGCACCAGTCGCAGGCGCTGGACCTCGACGGCCTCAGCGCCACCTCCCACTGGGGCGAGCTTGTCATAGGCCTGGAGACCAAGCTCTGGACCATCATCCGCCTGGGCTGGGATGTACGCTTCAAGTTCATCATCAAGCAGAAATCCGCCACCGAGGGCGAACCCTGGTACATCCCCGGCTATGGCAAAAGCGCCCCCAGCATAGGGTGGGGCGGCACGTTCAAACTGCTCTTCGACATCTGACCGCCAATGGAAGAATCAACCTACACACCCCTGACACCCGCCGACGCACCACGCTCGCGATGGCGGCCATGGCACGCCATGGTACTCGCGGCGCTCGTCGCAGCCACGTGCTTCATCCTCGTGCGCCATCAGGCCAACACGGCCGCCGCGGCGACCTTCCACCGCGAGGAGGGGGCCATCTTCGGCACCTTCTACCACATCACCTACCAGTCACCGCACTCGCTGCAGGACTCCGTCGAGGCCGAGCTGCGGCGCGTTGATGCCAGCCTCTCGATGTTCAACCCCGAGAGCACCATCAGCCGCATCAACAGCGGCACGAGCCAGGCCACCGACACGCTCTTCCGCACCGTGTTGGCGCTGGCACAGCGGGTGAGCTTTGCCACCAACGGCGCCTTCGACATCACCGTGGCGCCGCTCGTCAACGCCTGGGGCTTCGGCTTCAAGAGCGGCATCATGCCCGACACGGCAACCATCGACAGCCTACGCCAGCTCGTGGGCTTCGAGCGCATAGCACTCGACCCGGACGGACGCCTCGTGAAGGCCGACCCGCGCATCGTGCTCGACTGCTCGGCGATAGCCAAGGGCTTCGGCGTCGATAGGGCGGCCGCCGTGCTGCGCCGCCATGGCGTGGCAAACTACATGGTGGAGATCGGCGGCGAGGTGGTGTGTGCCGGCACCAACCCCAAGGGCGAGGCGTGGCGCGTGGGCGTCAACAAACCTGTTGACGACCCCACCTCGACGAGCAACGAACTCGACACCGTGCTCACCCTCACCGGCCGCGCACTGGCCACCAGCGGCAACTACCGCAACTACTATGTCACCGACGACGGGCGCCGCGTGGCACACACCATAGACCCGGCAACGGGCTTCCCAGCACACCATTCGCTGCTCTCGGCAACCGTCGTCGCGCCAACATGCGCCGAGGCCGACGCCTACGCCACGGCATTCATGGTCATGGGCATCGACAATGCCAAGGCCCTGCTGCCACAGCTGCCTCACCTGCAGGTGTATCTCATCTACGACGACAGCGGCAGCTATGCCACCTTCTCCACCATCGACACCGATAACCGCTAACCCACCAACAAACAATGAAACACCTCCTACGCACCGCCGCCATAGCGGCGATAGCCATCTTGGCGGCAACAGCAGCCCTGGCACAAACCGCCCTCACCGGACGCACATACCACAACCCCAATATCTTCAAGGATGAGATAGAGGCCAAAATGAAGGCCGTGGCCGACTCCATAACACAGAAACGCGCCGAGGCCATTGCCAAAGCCGAGAAGGAGAAAGGACGCCCGCTCACGCCCGAGGAAACGGCCGACATCGACAAGCAGATTGCCGAGGCCAAGAAATTAACACAGGCCATGGCCACCGGCATGACGACGGCCGTCACCGTGGATTTCAAGAGCGAGCAGAAATGCGTCATGAAGATGGATGTGCAGATCAAGGAGGAGGTGCTCAAGGCTGCCGGCATGAGCTGGGCCAAGCGCAAGATGATCAAGGCGGCACTGACCATGGCCCCCAAGTCCCACAAGGCCAAATACACCGTGAGCGGCAACCTCGTCGTCATCGACGACGGCGAGGACAAGGACACCCTCACCCTCTCGGCCGACGGCCGCTACCTCACGGGCCACGACAAGGACAAGAAATACGTGCTCACACGCACCAAATAGGCCCGCACCAAGCGCCTGCTCACAACCATCGGCACCAACGCCGCCATCGTCAATAAACCTATGAACCAAAAAGTATATCAGACACTGAAGTCCGCCGAGACTGAAGACTGGCTCGACTACCACGTCGTGCGTCCCGTGTGCTACTATCTTGCCGTGGCATTCAACTACTTCGACATACACCCCAACACCGTCACCATTCTATCCATGATCGTAGGGGCCGGGAGCGCACTGCTCTTCGCCCATGGCAGCTACTTCTACGAGGGTGCTGCCGGGCTGGCCATGAACATCATCGCCGTGGCCATGCTCACCGTGGCCGACCTGCTCGACTGCACCGACGGCCAGCTGGCGCGCCTCTCCGGCAAGAAGAGCCGCATGGGCCGCATTCTAGACGGCATGGCGGGCTTCGTGTGGTTCGTGCCCATATACCTCGCCATCGTGTGGCGATTCTATTGCCACCACACCTTGGAGTTCGCCTGGCTCGGCATCGCCGACACGCCCACCAACACCTACATCGCCACCGCCGTGGTGCTGGCCATGTCCCTCGTTTCGGGCTTCCTCGGCATGGGAGGACAGCAGCGCCTGGCCGACTATTACATTCAGGTGCACCTCTTTTTCCTCAAGGGTGAGAAGGGCAGCGAGTTCGACGACTCGCGCCGCCAGCAGCAGCTCCTCGACGAGATGCCGGCCGATGCCAGCTTCATCGAGCGGCAGTTCCAGCGCTCATACGTCGGCTACACACGCAAGCAGGAGAGCGCCACGCCACGCTTTCAGCACATGATGGCCGTCATGCGCCAGCGCTATGGCTCGCCCGCCAACTGCCCC
>JAFSVI010000106.1 GCA_017445145.1 Bacteroidaceae bacterium
GGAGCTGGAAGTGCAGTACCAGCAGGACATGCAGCACGCCGTCACCACCCTGCAGTCGGCCCTGAACGGACTGAAGGTGGCACTCGGACAGTGGGAGCAGGTCTACGCCTTAGTGGCCCCGGCCGACGGCGTGCTGTCGTACAGCGGCGTGTGGGCCGCCGACCAGAACGTCAGCACCGGTGAACACATCTTCTCGGTGGTGGGCCGAGAGGAGCAGACCTATATAGGAAAGGTGGAGCTGCCCGTGGCGGGTGTGGGAAAAATCAAGACTGGCCAGCGGGTCAACATCAAGCTCGACGGCTATCCCTACCTGGAGTTCGGCTACCTGCGCGGCACGGTGAGCAGCCTCTCGGCCATTCCCAACCGCAACACCTATGTGGCCACCATCGCCCTACCCGACGGCCTGACGACGACCGTCGGCAAGACCCTGCAACTGAGTGGAGAACTGGGCGGTACGGCAGAAATCATCACCGAGGACATCAGCTTAGGCATCCGCATCCTGCAGCCCCTCCGCTACATCTTCGACCACAATCTTTAAAGTTTAAAGTTTAAGGGTTAAAGTTTAAAGAGAAAAAGTGGCCTGTCGTTTTGCAACGGCAGGCCACATCAAAAAAATACTTTTCAAACTTATTTGTTCACTTGGAACTTTGTATCTCCATCCTTGAAGAAGGCGTTGATTTGCTTGGCGGCAGCAATACCGGCATTGATATTGGCCTCGGCCGTCTGAGCACCCATCTTCTTCGGCGTTGAGAAGTAACGGCCCTCGAAATTCTGGAACTCATCGTTGGCATCGGGCATGATGTCGGTAACGAACTTCAGGTCCTCGCGCTCCTGCATCAGCTTGATGAGGCCAGCCTCGTCGATAACCTCCTTGCGGGCCGTGTTGACGAGTATGCCACCTTTCTTCATCTTGCCAACCAGAGCGTAGTTGATGCTCTGCTTGGTCTCAGCCGTAGCGGGGATGTGGAGCGACACGACGTCGCAGGTCTCGAAGAGAGCGTCCTGATTGGCAACGGCGTGAACACCGGCCTTCTCGATGACCTCAGCAGGACAGTAGGCATCGAAGGCATAGACATCCATTCCGAAGCCCTTGGCGATGCGAGCCACGTTGCGGCCCACGTTACCAAAAGCCAGGATGCCCAGCTTCTTGCCGAGCAGCTCAGAACCGCTCTTGCCGTTATAGAATCCACGGACGGCCATCACCAGCAGTCCGAATACCAGCTCGGCAACGGCGTTGGCGTTCTGACCAGGCGTGTTCTCAGCCACGACGTTGTGGGCCGTGGCAGCGGCCAGGTCGATGTTGTCGTAACCAGCACCTGCGCGCACCACTATCTTCAGCTGCTTGGCAGCGTCGAGCACCTCGGCGTCGACCTTGTCAGAGCGGATAATCATTGCGTCGGCATCCTTCACTGCGTCGAGCAGCTGTGCCTTCTCCGTATATTTCTCGAGCAGCACCAGCTCATTGCCTGCTGCCTCTACTTCTGCCTTAATGCCATTCACGGCTGCTGCTGCAAACGGCTTTTCTGTTGCAACTAATACTTTCATTACTTCCAATTATTAATGATTAGCCTCAAATTCCTTCATGCAAGCGACGAGTGCGTTGCAGCCCTCGATGGTCTGTGCGTTGTAGCAGCTGGCGCGGAAACCACCCACCGAGCGGTGACCCTTCACGCCGACCATGCCCTTCGACACGGCGAAGTCGAGGAAGTCCTTCTCCAGCTCCTTGTACTCGTCGGCCATCACGAAGCAGAGGTTCATCAGCGAACGGTCCTCCTCCTTGGCTGTGCCTACGAACATCTTGTTGCGGTCGATTTCGCCGTAGACAATCTCGGCACGCTGCTTGGCCAGCTTGTCCATAGCCTCAACACCACCCTGGGCCTTAATCCAGCGCAGGTTCTCCAGGGCGCAGTAGATGGGCACCACAGGAGGCGTGTTGAAC
>JAFSVI010000107.1 GCA_017445145.1 Bacteroidaceae bacterium
CCCTGGTCGATGATGGCGTTGATGTCGGCTCTCACGTCGGCGGGCAGCGTGGCGAAGTCGTCGGTGAGCTGGCGGTGCTGTGCGAGGGTGAGCAGCACGACGTGCGTCATGGCGGGGCTTGACATCATGCCCGGGAACCATGGGAAGCCTCCGTCGGCCGCCTGCAGCTGTCGCAGTCGGGCGGCGAGGTCGGTGAGCGTAGAGTGTTGCTGTGCGGCGTCGAGGAGGTCGATGAGGCGCGCCTTGCGGTCGGCGTCGTTCTCGGCCTCGCGCAGCCACGGTGTCTCGTCGAGGATAATTTGCTTCAGCTCCTCGTCCTGGGCGAGACGGCTGGCAAGGGCGGGCTGCCCCTGAGCCTGCTCCTGGCGCCACAGCTCCACGAGTGTGCGCAGACGCGGCGTGGTGTTGGCGATGTGGGCGGCGAGTGCCTCGGCGCAGAGCGCCGCGCCGAGCGACACGACGTCGTCGCTCTGCGGTGTGCGCAGCGATGGCAGCGCCTGCAGCGCGTACCAGATGGGGTGCGTGGTGTATTCCACGGTGAGCTGTCGCTGCGTGGCCGTGGGGCTGTCGTGGTTGAAGAGCGGGGTGAGGTCGGTGGTGAAGGTGCCGAGGCTGTCGGCGCGTATCTCCACGCTCTCCGTGACCCATGTACTCGACGGCAGTATGGGCAGATAGCGCTGCTCGCCGTCGCTGTGCTTGCCGGCCGTGGCAATGAGGCGCACGGCGACCACGCTGGGCAGCTCCGTGGGCGTGTAGTCGAAGGTGAGGAGCGCCTCGCCGTTGGCCTCGGCGGTGAAGGGCGCGTTGCTGCGCAGGACGACCTTTTCGGTCTCGGGGTCGAACACCTCGAGCGTGGCCGTGCCGTTGAGGGTGCGCTCGGTGAGGTTCTGCACCGTGGCGCGCAGCGAGGCCTTGTCGCCGCTGCGCAGGAAGCGCGGCAGTGCGAGCTGTGCCATGAAGTCCTTGCGCGCCGTGGCCTGTGCGCGTATGGTGGCACTCATCATGTCGGTGGTGTGGGCCAGTGCCATGAGCTGCCAGGTGGTGAGGCTCTCGGGGAGGGTGAAGGCGAGCGCCACGACGCCGTCGGCATCGGTCTGGAGGCGCGGCATGAAGGCTGCCGTCTCGGCGAAATCGGAGCGCAGCTGCACGTCGGCGGGCGGTGCGCCGATGGCCGACGTGGCGCCGGCGGCAGCCTCTTCCTCCTCCACGCGCTCATCGTCATCGGCGCTGGTCGGCAGGGCTTCCTCACGGAGCATGGTGGCGTTGGCGGCCTTGGCCATGCGCGGCTCACGCATGGCCATCGGTGCAGGCATGGCGTCGTAGAGCATGTGTTCTTCCATGCCGTAGGCGAAGCCGAGGCCGTGGAACCACGTCTCGGCAAAGGTGTCGAAGCGCATGTCGTGCACCCTGTATTCGCGCAGCGGGAAGGTGATGGCGTAGTAGCTGCTGTTGTTGACGTAGAGCTGGCGTGCCGTCCAGTTGAGGGCGGTGATGTTCCAAAAGCGGTCCATGAGCAGGTGCCAGCTGTGTGGCGCTATGGCGTCGAGCGAGGCGTCGTAGAGCGTTGCCATGAGCTGTGCGGGAGCCGGTGTGCCGTCGGGGCGCGTGACTCGCAGTGTCCATGTCTCCTGCTGGCCGGGGCGCAGACGGTCGCGGAACGACAGCCACTCCCACTTCAGCGTGCGCTCGGGCATGGGGCGGTACAGTTTCTGGCTGTTGGTGTAGGGGCGGCCCTCCTTCACGAAGGCCGTGTGGAGCGTGGCTCCGTCGCC